>SLMJ01000038.1 GCA_007133615.1 Thermomicrobiaceae bacterium
CGGGCGGTCGGCGTAATGGTCGATGGCGAGCCGCGCAAAGGCTTCCCGACCCCATCCGGCAAGCTGGAGTTCTTCTCCCGCACGCTGCACGATTGGGGCTGGCCGGAACTGGCGATCCCGACTTACATGCACTCGCACGTGGCGCTGGCGAATCTCGAGCGCGAAGAGGGCGAGATGACCTTGCTGCCGAACTACCGGATCCCGACGCTGATCCACACTCGCTCGAACAACTCCAAGTGGCTCAACGAGATCTCCCACTCGAACCCGCTCTGGCTGCATCCGTCAGATGCAAAGCGGATCGGTGTGCAGACCGGCGATCTCGTCCGGGTTCAGACCGAGATCGGCTACTTCGTCGATCGCGCCTGGGTGACCGAAGGCTTGCGCCCGGGTGTGGCGGCCTGCTCGCATCACCTCGGTCGATGGCGCCTGGCCGATAACGCCAACGAGCGCTGGTCGTCGGCGATGGTGGAGATCGAGAACCCCGAGGACGGCGTCTACCGGATGCGGCAGATCGAAGGCGTCAAGCCGTTCCCGAGCGCAGACCCGGACTCGAGCAAGATCTGGTGGTCGGACGCTGGCGTGCACCAGAACCTGACGTTCCCTGTCCAGCCGGACCCGATCAGCGGCTCCCACGCCTGGCACCAGAAGGTGACCGTGGTCAAAGGCGGTCCAGATGATAACTACGGGGATATTGTGGTCGATACCAACAAGTCCCAGCAGGCGTACGAGCGCTGGCTGGCGCTAACTCGCCCCGCGCCCGGACCGGGCAACCTGCGTCGACCCCTCTGGCTACTTCGACCGTACAAGCCGTTGCCGCCCGCATTTGATGCGAACGGACCAGTGGGGAGGTAGGGACAGCCCTTACCCCCTGTCCCCCTCTCCCAATCCTGGGAGAGGGGGTATTCGCACGAGAAGGTTAAAACATCGTAGGGACCGACGCCCCTGTCGGTCCGCTGTCGCCAGAGATCCAATCGGGCCGACAGGGGCGTCGACCCCTACACACCGGGGCGGCCTTACCACCCCATCGCATACCCGTCACGGCGAGGATCAGCGCCGGCGGACATGACACCGGTTTCGGGATCGCGGTAGGTGCCGTGACCACCGCCGACCGAGTATGTCATCAGACCCGCCCGTTCGATCTCGTGTCCGCGACGTTCAAGTTCACTCAACACTCCGGCGTCGATGCGTTCTTCAGCCAGGACATGTTTTCCGCCCATGAACCGGACGCGAGGCGCTTCAATCGCTTCCTGGATGTTCATGCCGTGAACCAGCAGGTTGAGCATCATCTGCGGAGTTGTTTGCAGGATGCCCCACGATCCGGGCGTGCCGAGCGTGCCGTAGAATTTGCCGTCCATGTAGATCTGACCCGGGCTCATGCAGTTCTCCATCGGCTTGCCCGGCTCCATGGCGTTCGGGCTGTCCGGATCGAGATCGGTCCAGTCCAGGAAGTTGTTCATCAGGATTCCGGTCTCACCGGCCATGAATCCGCTGCCAAGCGGTGAGCCGATCGATTGGGTCACGTTGACCGCCATGCCGTCTGCATCGACGACTGCGAAGTGGGTTGTATGCTCGCCGTTCTTGCGACCGGGTTGACCCGGACTCAGCGCGTCTGGAGCCGTTTCGCCATACCGCTCGCCCATCCCCTGAGCAGCGACCTGTCGATCGATCCGGCCGAACTGCTGCTTCGCATAGTCCTTCGTCAACAGGCCGGAGTGGTCAAAGTCCGAACGCATCGCATATTGAATCCGATCTGCGGAGGCGAGCTTCACTCCCTCGATCAGCAGATGCAGGTAATCCGCCGAGTTGTGGCCGAGCGAGGGAAGATCCTCGTTCTCCATCATCCGGAGTAACTCGAGGTACTCAAAGGTACATGTCGGCGGGGGAGCGCCAAAGATCTTGTAATCGTGGAAGGTCGTGGAGATCGGATCCAGCCAGTTCACCTGAAGTGCGGCGAGATCCTCCATCGAAAGGAAACCGCCGGCTTGCTGGATCGAGCGGCACATCTCTTCGCCGATCGATCCCTTATAGATCGCGTCCGGCCCATCCTCGGACAGCGCCCGATACGTCTTCGCCAGTCGCGGCTGATGAAGCAACGAGTGATGCTTCGGTGCCGTGCCATTGGGCAACAGGGTCTGCCGGGCGAAATCCCAGGGTTCGACACGAAATGCGTTGTTTCCGATGAACTCGCTGTTCTTGTGCGTCACCGGCGAGCCGTTCTCGGCCAGATCGATAGCGTCTGCAAAGAGATCGCCGGCTGACTTCGTTCCAAATCGCTCCAGCGCGGTAAACCAACCCTTCGCGGCTCCGGGGACCAGCGGCGCTTTCGGTCCATTGATCGTGTCGTCCGGCGTCATCTCGCCCGGCTTCACGTTCTTCGGAGCCATCCCGAGGTAGTCGAGCGCGATCGGTGCATCTGCCCCCGGAGTGGTGATCATCATGACGCCGTCGCCACCGAGGCCCGACATGTACGGCTCCGCCACGTTGAGCGTTGATGCAATTGCCACCGCGGCATCGACTGCATTTCCGCCGTTCATAAGAACTTTCAGACCAGCGAGCGACGCCGCCGGATGTGCTGAGGCGACGACCCCGTTCCGCCCCATGATTGCTGGACGCATAACTGCCATTTGATTGTGCTCCCTCCGAAGTCAATTCAATCTGCTGCTCCACAATACACCAGCCTGCGCGACTGACAAGCGTCCGAAGTGGCACTCAACCTGCAAGGTCGTATCATTGAGTGTGGCGGACCGACGTCCGCTGGAATTACAGATGTTCTATTTTGTGGGCCATCTGACCCCTCAGGTGGATCCAGAGGAGTTCATATCATGTCTGAACAGAAGCGAGCCGAGGTCCTGGAGCGCGTCTACGGCGCGAAAACCCAGGAAGATCTGGAAAAAGCCTATGACGACTGGGCCGAACATTACGACGAGGATCTTTTCAAGTTCGGTTATCTCTTCCCATCTGTCGCCGCCGGTTACGTTGGCCGGCACGTGCCGGCTGGCGGAAAGCTGGTCGATGCTGGCGCCGGCACCGGGTTGATGGGCCGGATTCTGATCGCGATGGAGTACCCCGACATCACTGCGTTCGATCTCTCTCAGGGCATGCTGGATGTCGCGGAAAAGACCGGCGCCTACAAACGGCTCGATCGGCAGGTGCTCGGCGAACCGCTGAAGTATGAGACCGACGAGTTCGACGCCTGTATTTCGATCGGAACGTTCACTGAAGGCCACGCCCCGCCGAGCGGATACGACGAGATCGCCCGAATCGTCAAGCCCGGCGGCTATTTCATCGTCACGATTCGCGAAGACGTCTACCTCAACGACGGGTTCAAGGCCAAAGAAGACGAGATGGCGACGGCCGGCACAATGAAGCTGGTCGACAAGAGTCAGAAATTCCGGACATTCTCCGAGGCAGAGCCGGGCATCGCCGGACATGTCTACGTGTACAAGTTTGCCGAGTAATCAACGGGACTAACCCGGAAGGGACATTAATCATGACAGGCGGAGATCGAGACCCGATTCTGGAAAAGGTCTATTCCGCGAAATCGAACGAAGAGCTGGAGCAGGCCTACGACGAGTGGGCGCAGCGTTATGACGAAGACGTCTTTCAGCGCGGTTACATGCTCCCGGCAATCACCGCAGCATACACGGGACGGCACGTTCCAGCTGGCGGTCGGATCGTCGACGCCGGTGCGGGCACCGGCATCATGGGCCGGGTCCTGAAAGCAGCCGGCTACGGAGATCAGGTTGGCTTCGACCTCTCGAACGGCATGCTGGATATTGCCCGGGATCTCGGGATCTATTCCCAGCTCGATCGCCAGGTTCTCGGCGAGCCGCTGAAGTACGAGTCGGACAGCTTCGACGCCTGCGTCTCGGTCGGGACCTTCACCGAAGGGCACGCCCCGGCCAGCGGATTCGAGGAGATCGCCCGGATCGTCAAACCAGGTGGACATTTCATCGTCACGATCCGGTCGGACGTCTACGATGAAGGCGGCTACCGCGACAAGTACGAAGAGATGAAGCAGGCAGGAAAGATGACGCTGGTCGAGCAGAGTCCCGCCTTCCGCCTCTTCACCGAGGTCGATCCACACATCGTTCACTACGTCCTCGTCTACCGGATCGACTGATCTCGCTCAGTGGTTGAACCAAACGACTGGACGCTCGCTTCCCGCCGGGAGGCGGGCGTCACTCGACGATGGGAGCGCGCATGTCGGAATCCGAACTCTCTCAGCGGCTCGATCGCGTCTACCGAGCCCGGGATCTCAGCGATCTGGAGCGGGCCTATGATGAGTGGGCCAGCCAGTACGACGAAGAAGTCTCCCGGCTTGGCTACCTGCTGCGAGCGGTTTCGACAGGCTACATCGGGCGCTTCATTCCGTCCGCGAGCAAGGTTGTCGACGCTGGCGCCGGGACCGGACTGATCGGTGCGTATCTCCGGATCATGGGCTATGACGATCTGACCGCGTTCGATCTCTCCGAAGGCATGCTGGAACGGGCACGGTTCAGGGGTTGCTATCGCGATGTCCATCGTATGGTGCTGGGTAAGCCGCTCGATTTCGAGGCAGACTCGTTCGACCACGGCTACGCGGTGGGTGTTTTCACGGAAGGCCACGCTCCGCCAGAGTCGTTCGAGGAGATCATCCGGATCATCAAACCGGGTGGGTTTTTCGTGTTCAGCATCAGGGATGATGTTTACCGCGAGCGCGGCTATCGCGAGAAACAGGACGCGCTGGAGCGCGACTCACGCTGGGAGCTGGCTGGCGCGAGTGACCTGTTCCAGCCGTACAAAGACTCGAAACCTGAAGTCATCAGCCGCGTTTTCGTCTATCGTATTCTGACCGGTTGAACCGGTCATTGGCCAGATTAGCGACCGATTTCCTACCGCCACGGATGAGTCGGGAACCGTATCATTACTCCCGATGACGGCCTTCGACGGCCTGCTGACTTCAAAAAAGGTGCCTGAATGAGCCAGCAACGCGTTCTACTCGTCGACGGAAACCCGGAGCGGGCGACATACATACGCAACACGCTGTCGTTCAATACGACCGCGAACATCGCACACCGCCAGGATGGGGAATCAGGCGTGCTCTGGGCAGGGGCCAACGAATGCCAGCTCTGCATAATCTCCTATGAACTCTCCGGCATCGATGGCCTCGAAACGCTGGCTCGGATCCGGAACCGGAAACCGAACCTGCCGGCTATCATGTTTTCGGAATCTACCGACCAGCATGTCGCAATCGCGGCGTTTCGCGAGGGCGTGCGCGATTTCGTTCCGGCACGTGGCAACTTCGGCGAGATCATCGCCGAGATCGCAAGCAAGACGATCGGCGAGATTGTCGATAGTCCTGACGCATCACAGCAGGTTCTCAACGACCCCACCCTCGCGCACATCCCGCGCGAACGGCTTGCGCCGACCTACCAGAACCGTCTCCGATCCATCGGGCGACAGTTGGACATCTACGGCTTCCACACGATCACTATCCTGGAGATCGAAGGCGGGTTCATTGTCCGGGCAAACCGTCAACGTGGGCGCGCACCGCAGGCCCTTGAGTTTCCGGATCGGGATTTCCCCCGTCTGGTTGCCAGTGCGATCGACAGCGACGCGCATGGAGAAGACCGGGCGTTTCATCAGAGCAATCTGACGCCGACCGGGTACGAGGACCTCCTGCGTGCCCTCGGTTACCGGCTGGACGCCATCGTGGCGAACTCGGTCGTCATCTCAGAGCTAAATGAGATGTGCGTCGTTTCAGGGCGTGGGAATGATGAGACGAGCGCCGTTCCCGGACTGATGCCATTCAACTGGTTCTATTACGCCAGCGACGTGGAGTTCATGCTCAACGAGGCGTTCAAGCGGCGCGGAAAAGGTGAATCGAAGGCACCGGGGCCGGCGAAAGAGCCGAGCGGCATTCGCGGAATCTTCAAGCGCTTGAACTGA
>SLMJ01000326.1 GCA_007133615.1 Thermomicrobiaceae bacterium
CCGACCGCCGGGCTGGACCCCATTCTGGAACAGGAGTTTCAGTCAGTCTTGCGGGAAGCAAAAGGCCGCGGTCAGACGATCCTGCTCTCCTCACATGTACTGAGTGAGGTTGAAACTGCCTGTGACCGTGTTGCGATTCTCAGAAGCGGCAAGCTGGTCGAGTACGGCACGCTCCAGGAGTTGCGTCACCTCTCGGCAAAGACGGTGGAGGCGGTCTACCGTGGGCAACGTCCCGACCTCGACGGCGTCTCCGGGGTCGAGGACATCGAGTTCGAAAACGGGTTCATGCGGCTTCAGGTAACCGGAAGCACAGATCCGCTTATCAAGGCGCTCGCGAAGACCGAAATCACAAGTATCAACGTTCGGGAGCCAACGCTCGAGGAACTGTTCCACTCCTACTACGGAGAGGAGCCGAGCGATGTCGGGCGCTGAAGTTGCAGTCGAACGACAGGCTGCGGCGATCCGGTCTACGCCGTTCCGGATCTGGCTCATCCTGCTTCGTCACCATTTGCGATTGATCATTCCCGCAGGGATCATCTGGATCGTCGGTCTGGCTCTGACAGCATCGATCGTTGCCGGAGTCTGGATCGACACGTTCCCAACCCAGGAGGAACGAATCGCACTGGCGTTGTCGGTTGAGGGCAATCCGGCGTTTGAAGCAATGTTCGGGAAGGCCGTTCAGTTGCACACCATGGAGGGTTTCACGATGTGGCGGGCCGGTGGACCGCTCTTTCCCGCTATCGTGATCTGGGGCATGCTGGCCGCCACCAGGCTTGCCCGAAGTGATGAAGACAGGGGGCATGATGAACTTCTGCTCGGCGGGATGATCAGTCGCCGCGCGTTGTTCATTTCGGCACTGGCGGCGCCGTTGATTCTGATCGCGGTGTATATCGCATTGACCATCGCCGCCCTGCACGCGGTATCCGATATCGCGTTATCTGGAAGCATGCGGTTCGCGTTCGGTATGGCTGGCGGATTCACGTTCTTTGGCGCGCTGGGGGCGTTGCTGGTGCAATTGACTCCCAGTCGTTCGGTCGGTCTGCGGATCGGTCTCGGAATTATCGGGCTCGCGCTTGGAATTCGAATACTCTCGGTGCTTGAACAGATGCCCGAGTGGCTACCGTGGCTGACGCCGTTCGGATGGTACTCCGAAATCGGAACGGCTGAAGTCGGCAGCACGGCGCCGTTCTTCCTGTTCGGAGTGGGCACTCTGGCGCTCGCGGTAGTTGCAACGGTTCTGGCACAGCGACGAGAAATTCATGCCAGTCTCTTGCTCGGTGAGAGTGAAGCGTCCGGACCACATCCGCCGTACGACTCACTGTGGAAACACGAAGTGCGCCAGGATCTGCCCGGCCTTATTGGGTTCGGGGCGGTTGGTGTGCTGCTCGCCGGGATCTTCGGAATGGTTGCGAACGATTTCGTCGAGTTCATTGCCGACTTTCCGGCTTTTGCAGCGTTCCTCGCCGAATTCGGCCTCGCCGATCCCACGGATCCTGCCGCCTATGTCGCGCTGACCATAACAATGCTGGTGCTCGTGCCAACACTGTACGCCGCGGGTCTTGTTGCGGGAATCCGTGATGACGAGGCGTCGGGACGGCTAACAGTGCTCCTTAGCCTGCCGCTGGAACGACACCAGTGGATGCTCACCCGGCTACTCGTGGGACTGGCCGGCATCATCGTCATCAGTCTGCTGGTTGGCTTCAGCGCGATGCTGGGGACGGCCATTACCGGCACGATGCTCGCTCCTGCGGACGCGCTGCAGGCTGGGCTGAACCTCATTCCGATCGCCGTCCTGTTCGCAGGACTCGGAGTGTTGATCTTCGGTCTGTATCCGCCGATGACCGGCCCGGCGGTCTACACGTTGTTGCTCGCAACGTTCCTGCTGGTGCTACTGGATGCGTTTCTGGATATACCGAGCTGGATCATCGCGCTCTCACCGTTCGAGTACCAGCCGATGGTTCCGGGTGAGCCTGCGAATCTGACGGTCTCGGCCGTTTTCCTGTTAGTTGGACTCGCAGGAGCAATCGCTGGAACGGTCGCTTTCCGACGTCGAGACATGATGATGGATTGACTTCGCGACTCTGTGATTCGATAGATAGAGGGACATACATGATAACGCCGAAGTTCCGCGCGAACGTTGAGTCATCCGTCGGCTACTTCTCGATGGAGATCGGGCTCTCACCGGAAATTCCCACCTATTCCGGTGGGCTCGGGGTTCTGGCCGGGGATACGCTAAAGGCCGCCGCGGACTTGAGTATGCCGATGGTCGGAATCACACTCCTTCATCGACAAGGCTACGTCCGCCAGCACCTCGATTCCGCCGGTTCACAGTCCGAGTCTCCGTTTTCCTGGAGTCCTGGCGAACATCTCGAGTTGATGGAGCCAGTCGTTGTAGTTGAGATTGCTGGCCGCCCGGTTCAAGTCCGGGCCTGGAAGTATGAGATAGTCGGGCACGCAGGCGGATCCGTTCCGGTGTATTTCCTTGATACCGGTCTCGAGGATAATGACACTGAGGCGCGCCGACTGAGCGATCATCTCTACGGCGGGGATCATCAGTACCGACTGTCGCAAGAGATCGTGCTCGGTTTTGGCGGCGTCGCAATGCTCGAGGCACTCGGGTACCACGATGTCGATGTCTACCACCTCAACGAAGGTCACGCCGCGCTTCTGACTCTGGCCCTGCTGGAGCGGCGAGTCACCGCGCGAACTCCGCAGATCGTCCATGATGACGATATCGAAACTGTGCGAAGTCACTGCGTCTTCACAACCCACACGCCGGTCCCCGCCGGCCATGACCAGTTCTCATCGCATCTCGTTAGACAGATTCTCGGAGAGCAGCGCTACCATCACCTTGAATCCACCGGTTGCTGTCAGGGCGATACCGTGAACATGACGTATATCGCGCTTCGCTTTTCCCGCTACGTCAATGGAGTCGCGATGCGGCACGGCGAGGTTGCCCGCGGCATGTTTCCACAATACCCGATCGACTCCATCACCAACGGAGTACACGCTGGCACGTGGACGAGTCCACCGTTCCAGCGGCTGTTCGACCGGCGGATCCCGGAGTGGCGCCACGATAACCTGTACCTCCGCTATGCAGTGAACCTGCCGCTCGATGAGATCATCAATGCACGTAATGAAGCGAAAGAGACGCTCGTCGCTGAGGTGAAGCGGCGCACTGGCAAGGGACTCGATCCTGCCGCGCTGACGCTCGGGTTTGCGCGTCGAGCGACACCCTACAAACGGGCTGATCTGCTTTTTGCAGACCTGGAGCGGTTACGACGGATTTCGCGGAATGTCGGGCGTATTCAGGTGATCTTTGGTGGAAAGGCCCATCCGAAAGACGAAGGTGGTAAGGAACTGATTCGTCGTGTCTTTGCGGCCGCTTCGCAGCTCGAAGGAGACGTCGACGTTGTCTACCTCGAGGACTACGACATGTCACTCGGCATGCTGATGTGCAGTGGGGTCGACATCTGGCTCAATACGCCGCAGAAGCCGCTCGAGGCGTCCGGCACCAGCGGGATGAAGGCGGCACTCAATGCAGTCCCGAGTCTCAGCGTGATTGATGGCTGGTGGGTTGAGGGGCATGTCGAGGGTATTACCGGGTGGGCGATTGGAGATGAGCGTCCAGAGAGCATACAGGAGCAGGAGATCGCTCACCTCTACGATCAGCTCGAGAACCAGATCGTGCCGATGTACTACGAACGACCATATTCGTTTGCCCAGATCGGCCGCTGGGCGATATCGCTCAACGGGTCGTTCTTCAATGCTCAGCGTATGGTGTCCCAGTATGCACTCAACGCGTACAAGCAGGTTGCCGAGGAACCCACGCTGCTCGCAATCCCCGATTAGGTGTGTGTCGGTGCTGTCACAAAGCCAGCGTGAACGCTGTCATTGAGTTAATTGCCGGTGCCGGTCGGTTCCAGGATCGTTCCGTCGCCAGTGTTAATCAGATAGATTGAGACGTCAGCGACGGTTATCTCCGGATCAAGCGCGAGCCGGATGTTATCCGTGATGACGTCTCCAGGCTGCCAGAGACGGGGCGGGGACATTCCACTCAGCGCGTAGTCGCGGTGTTCCAGGACGGTTGTTTCGGCATTGTCACGCACCTCGATGCCGATTTGAAAGTCGACTTCGAGCGCCTCGATGACGTGCCATTGGGTGTGCACGTCCAGTTCTGAATTCGCGACCTGCCAGTCGAGCTGTGTCAGCGCGAGGCGGTTATCGAACAACTGTCCCTGCGGGTCGTCGTCCGCAGATTCCGGGGCAAGCGTACCCGGAAAGCGTACCTCCGCCGAGTCGTCGATGATCGAAACGATACCGAGTGTGTAGCCCTGCCTGATACGTTCGTTGACATGGTCGTGATCGACCGGCGGACCGTGCGGACCGAACGCGTAGTCCCAACCAGAGACATCCGGTGCGAGCGATGCCGATTCGATATCTGCAGAATTCCCGGTTGCGGCGTAGAACAGTCCATCCAGGCCAACATACGTCGGAATTCCCTGAACCCCGAGGTGCCAGAGCGGATACTCCTGGTCGGTCATCGAATGAAAGGCGAACCAGGACGGCGTATTCATCAACAACACCGGTGTTTCGGGGTTCTGGTCTCCGGCCTCAACGACTGCGGAGACAACCGAATCCGATACCCTGAACATCTCGATTCGCCGTTCGATCATCCCGTAACTGTGAATCAGGGTGACGAGCACAAACAGTGCGATAGCCGCCTGCCAGGCGATCGAGAGGCGACGATCCGCGAACAGACCTCGTCCCAGCAGCGCCCAGAAGGTCACGATCGCCGGTGCTGATACATAGAGCAGGCGAGGACTATCGACCACATACTCGTTGGTCAGCATAAGCATCGCTGGCAGAAAGCACACCAGCGCAATCCCGATTGTTGCCAGCGCCAATCGGAATTGCCCCAGCCAGGCGTGAATCGCAAGCGCAATCGACAGTATTGCCGTGCTTGCGAACAGTACCGTTCGATAACCCAGCGGCTCATCGCCGGCAATGAAAATGTTCAGAAATCGCGTGCCAGGGTACGCAGCGGATTGGATCCATAGCGTCCCGTTCCGGGCGATGTCTTCGATGCCTGAGGATGCTGTGTCGGCTCGATCCATGCCGAACCAGATCACCAGATAGATCCCCTGAACAATCGCCAGTCCCACGATCAATCCGAGAGGCAGGCGGTCGGAACGTCCAGGCACATCGAATCGGCGACGAAGGTAGAGTTCGAGCCCCGCCAGAAGCGGGAGCGCAATGACCCCGTACTCCATCGTCCATGCTGCCAGCGATGCAGAGAGGACAGCTGCGATCAGGAGTGCCGGAGAGGCCCGGTAGCGACCTTCGGCCCAGCAAAGCAGCGCCGTCAGTGTCAGCACCGCCACGATAACGTGACCGGTTGCCCCGATGATGTTCAGTGTCTGATAGCTGAACGGGAAGAGCAGAAACAGTGCGGCGGCCGCGATCGCCCATTCACTTCCGGTCAATCTCCTGACGAGCAGATACAGCAACCAGGACGACACGGCATGCAGGAGCAGGGAGATCGTCCGCAGCGCCATCGTATTGTGCTCGCCCAAGAGTTCGTAGTTGGTCTTGAACAGCAGGAACGTGACCGGACGGAAGTAGCCGTAGTCCGACGACGGCTGGAACAGGATTTCTCCCGCAGACTGCGCCTCGAGGCGGGTGAGGTCGAACGCGTCATCGAGGAAGAACGAGAAGTCTCTGGAGGCACCGTAGATCAGAAACGTGGCGAGGACCGCACCGGCGAGAACGAAAAAAGGAAGCGCGCGACCGAGCACAGTTTCGCTCGTCGCGGAAAGTCGCATGTGACAGCTATCCGTTCATTGCGTCATGCAGGCGGAGGAGTCGCGTTGCACCCGG
>SLMJ01000118.1 GCA_007133615.1 Thermomicrobiaceae bacterium
TGCATCGGATTCCCTCGCTCTCCGCTCGTGTATCTGTCGTGCAAACTCCGGCTCCTGCTGTTGGACTCTGTATCTGTCATCGTGCTGTTGTCCCCCTTCATTTCGTCCTCCTGCGTACGACACTCAGTTTGTCGTTCACGGCATCTGCGCGGAATGCGGCAGACCGCCAATTTTCGAGTGGGGTTAGCCCTACCGGCGTTGACCAGTTAGCTGGAGGGGCTACCTGTCCGAATGTCCGCTCAACCGGATGCGCGCTCTGCCAGTGAGCACCTGACACGTAACAGTCTGTTCGGGAACCGGGCGCCGGACATCGTGGACACTACGGATTCCGTTGTACGGAGATTTGAGTGGTCAGATACGAGCGTGAGGTACGTAGTTACGTAGCGTAGGTGGCGTTCATTGCTGGCGTTGGAGCAAACCGAGAATGACCTCGGCGACCAGTTCCGGCCGTTCCCGAGGAGGGCAATCCTTGCTTCGCCCGGCGATCACTTCCCGGGCATGTGGAAAGGCATGTAATCGCTCGCGCTGAATCTTGTCGAGCTCAGAGCTTGCGCCCGGCAGGATCATGACCGTGCTGATCGCAGCGTGCGCTGAGAGTTTCTGGTCGACGCCACCGGGAGTGAGGGTAGTCGCACCCGAACAGATCACAAGTCCGTGTACAGGGGCCAGTCTCGTCCCCGCCAGTTCGGTTACCCTCGCGATCCCGCCGGCCCATCCAGCCAGAACAAGCCTGGGTTTCGGGTCCGTCACGTGGATCAGCGTTTCGATCGAGCGACGCAGACGAGAGATCTGGTCAATGTGCTGGTACGCATCGTGGACGGTTAGAACGTTGGCCTGATCATCGATCAAAGGCCGCACCCTGGACCAGACCTCCTCACGGTCGTGTTCTCCACTGTGAAGAACGATGAGATCGCGGCCAGGGATAGTGTGGAGTGATGTGTATTCCACCGCAGTGGATGATTCTGGTCTGATCGCCATTCCAAAACACTTTCGCGAGACACACTGATAGATTGTCCCTCTCAGGATGTCATGGGCTGTGAACGCTGCCATCGTGGAAGGTACGGATTGTCGAATGAACGGAGGAGTACGTAGCTACGTAATTGATGGCAGTCGCACGGCGAGCCTAGACAACCAGCCCATTTCGCAACGCGATGATCGCGGCTTCGGTGCGGCTGTCGGCGTCGAGCTTGTTGAGAATATGGGTCACGTGAGTGGTTACCGTTCGGTAGGACACGAACAGTTCGTCGGCGATCTCCTGATCCGTCTTTCCGGCAACGATTAATCCAAGAACCTCGGTTTCCCGACGGGTCAGCGGAGTAACGAGGTCGTTCTGCCGGTCCGGACGTGCCTGATCGTCGTCTTCATGACCGAGTGCCAGTTCAATGGATTCGTTCAAGGAGAGGCTTGCACCGAAGTTAAACGCGTTTTGATAGCGTTCGGGACCCATTGCCTGGAGTGTTGATTCGTGCAACCGGAGCGAGGCTTCAGCTTCCTTCTGGTATCGCAGTTCATATCCCATCAGTGTGCGCTGCCGCGATGCCGCACCGGCGAGCTGCGCAGTGCGCTCCCAATTGGCGCGCTGGAACGCAATCTCGAGCAGAAACTCGAAGTAGCGGAGCACGAGAATGCGGTCGCCGAGTGATGCGAGTTCCCGGAGACCCGCTCGATACTCCTCTTCAGCACGGTCAACATCTCCTTGCAGGTGCAGAACACGTGCAATCCCCTGACGGGCCAGCGAAGCTCCCCAGTGATGTCCAGCCCTGGAAAGCGCCTCCCATGAACGACGGGAGTAGAGTTCGGATGCATGCAGATCTCCAAGCTCGCGTGCCCATCGTCCAGCAAGCCCGGCAGCAAGCCCGTGCCAGATTGTCTCGCCAGCCTTCTCCCAGAGATGCATTGCCTCAATCGCTGCCTCAAATGCGACCTGCGAATCGCGACATAGGGCGATCGCGTTCATTGCGGTGGCCTGTATGCGCAGGTCTTCGAGATGCCCGTATCGATCAAGGAGCGCCATACCAACCTGCTTGTTTTCATGTGCGTCGGCCTCTGAGCCAGCCAGAATTGCGAACCCGTAGAACAACCTGGGTACAAGCTCTACCGGCCATTCCACGTCCTGTTCGATTATCTGGCGCAGCCATGACCGGCCCTGTTGGAGATGTCCGGATATATCCCAGTACTGCCAGAGGTTGCCGGATATCCTCGCGGCCAGGATCCACTGGTCATTCTCCATCGACCAGAGGAGTGCCTGACGTAGCGAGTCATGCACATGGCGGATTTGCCAGAACACGTTATGCTGGTTAGCCGCCAGTTGCTCATGAAACAGAGATTCGGAGAAACTGGCCGCCCATTCGGCTTGATCAAGGTGCGCCTGAATCAGGTCGTCGGTTTCACCCAGTTTCTCAAGTCCAAACTGCTGAACCACCGTGAGCATGTGAAAACTCGGCTCATCGCCGACGGAACCGCGCAGGCGGAGAAGAGACTGATCAACAAGTGTCTGCAGGATGTCTAACGTGTGATCCTCATCGATGTTGAGAACCATTGAAGCTCCGGAGAGGTATACGTTTCCCTGAAAAACCGACAGCCGCCTGAGCGCCCGTTGCTCATCGTCGCGTAGCTACTGATAACTCCAGTCAATCGTCGCGCGGATCGTTCTGAGCCGGGCCGGTACATCCCTCGCGCGCGTCCTCAGCAAGTCGAGCTGATTCTCTAACCGATTAAGGAGCACAGGTGGTGGGAGCACTCGGGTTCGAGCTGCCGCGAGTTCGATTGCCAGTGGCAGACCCTCCAGCCGATCACAAATCGCTGCGATGACGTCGATATTCGTTTCATCGAGTGAGAACGAATTGTCGATCGAGCGCACCCGGTCGACGAATAGTTCGACAGCCTCCGACGCTGGTGGGGTGCTCGCCGAGGGATTCCCGGTGTCCACGCTCTGGGTGGAAAGCTGTGGCACAGAGTACTCTCGCTCTCCCTGGATGTGGAGCGGAATTCGAGATGTAGCGAGGATCTGAAGGCGACTTGTGTTAGAGAGCAGGTTTGCGATATCGCCTGCGATTTCGGTCACGTGCTCGAGATTGTCTACAAGCAACAGGATCTGGTCATTCCTGAGTAGATCGATCAGGCGGGGGACTGCGTCTGTGTATTGGCAATTCCACAGACCCAGCGCGGCAGCGACACGTAACATCGCGTCGTGCGCATTCTGGATCGTCGCCAGGGTCGCAAATCGGACATCACGGCCCGAATGCTCTTCGATCTCGCGAGCTACCTCTATTGCCAGGCGAGTCTTTCCGATTCCGCCCGGGCCCGTGAGCGTCACGATTCGGACGTCGTCTCGACGCAGAAGTGACACCAGTGTGTCAATCTCGTCCTGGCGTCCAATGAAACGTGTAAGCGGTCTGGGCAGAGATGTCGCCGCAAGCGTTGATTCAGTTGTCGACACTCGGGGTACCTCCACGAGGTGATTATTGCTGCTCTCAAGGATAGCCGAGAACGCTGTTCAAAGATAGGCGCCCTTCGACGGCAACTCCGCAGGTGAGTGTGGACAGACACCCGCAGCATTCGCGATTGGATTCGGCTTGATGACATGTAAGCAATCTTCATATAGTATGCGCATCGGTGAGGAACAGCGGAATTACGTAATGATTGGAGGATGAGCCTTAGTAATTGTTCGCGACCGCGTTTCAGATCATTCCGTATCTGACACACTCCCATCGCCAGTGATAGTGGAGTCGCGAGCGGTCGTGAGAGTTCGATTCTGGATATGGGATAAACACTCTCGTTTCACAGTAACGTTTCTGGAGGGAATTCCTTGGGAGCAAGAGTACGGCTTGTGACAGCGCTCGTACTGGTGGCAGGTTTGATGGCCGCATCAGTGAGTGCGTTTGCGCAGGATTTTGAGTATCAGGACTTCGAAGCTGACGAGTTCGAACAGGTCTGGGAGCGCACCGACTATCCGGTCTCGCAGACCGAAGTCGCCCGAACATGGCTCTGGGGGCCGGGGGCGATCTCCGGAATGATGAGCGAACCCTACACCGAAGCCGATGACGGGGAACGACTGGTTCAGTACACCGACAAGTCCCGGATGGAAATGCCGGTTGATGACGTCGACGACGACTCCCCCTGGTTCATCACGCAGGGGCTGCTCGCACACGAGCTGATGACCGGGGATCTTCAGGTCGGTCATGACGATTTCGTTGAACACGCACCTTCAGAACACCCGGTTGCCGGTGACCGCGACGGCGAGTCCACGCCGAGCTACGCAGTCATGGGTGCTCTGATGGACGAGGAGCCCCGTGAAGCCGATACCGTCATCACCGAGACGGTTGATGCCGCGGGCGAAATCTCGGTGAACGAGGACCTCGCTGACTACGGCGTCACCGATCACTACTACATCGAGGAGACCGGTCATCACATCGCTTCCGTCTTCTGGGAGTTCATGGACAGCGAAGGGCTGGTCTATGAAGACGGCGAGATGAAAGATGATCAGCCGATCTTCGAGAACCCGTTCTATGCGGTCGGATTCCCGACAACCCCGGCATATTGGGGCTGGGTCAAGGTCGATGAAGTTGAGCAGAACGTATTGATCCAGTGCTTCGAGCGCCGCTGCCTGACCTATACTCCGGATAATCCAGAGGGCTGGGAAGTCGAATCCGGTAACATCGGCCAGCACTACTACAACTGGCGTTATCACGAGATCGTCGAACCAGAAGCCGATCTCTACGTTGAGGTCTCCGCAGTCTATGCGGAAAACACCGAAGCTGGCGCGCACGAAGTCACCGCGATCGTCCACGACTACGCGGACGACCACGCTCAGGTCGATATCGAGTCCGCCGACCAGGTTATGGTGGAAGTCGAACGCGTGAATGCCACCACTGGTGCCGCCGCGGTTCTCGCGGACGAGGATGTAGACGTCACGATCGAAGATGGCGCTGCTGTCATCAGCTACGACGATGGCGGTCCGACCGAGACGTCAATCGACAACGTCACCGTGACGGTTGACCACGATGGTGAGTACCTGAACGGTGGCGCGCTCAAGAACTGGTCGCTCGATGTCGAGACCGAAGAAAGCAACAACGGTAATAACGATAACGGCAACGGAAACGACGACAACGGCGAAAACGGAATGCCGGAACTTCCGCGGCACCCGCACATGCTGCTCGTCGGGGTAGAGATCGACATGGAAGTCGGCCCGGCCGGCGCAATTGTCGACTACCTGCACTGCGGCGATATCGCAAATGGTGAGATGCTGCCGAATCACGTGCATCATGCCACGATCCACCAGGGTCCGGAGGCCAAACAGATTCAGGCTGCCGGCCACTTCGTGATCCCGGGTCAACCGATCGGTGCATTTGCCAACTGCGCGGATATCGAACTTCCGGTGATGTTCCCGCCACCACCTGAGGAAGACTGATAGCTGGTTGCTTCGCAACCAGTTGATCGAAAAAGCGCCTCTGGCTCTCCAGCCAGGGGCGCTTCATGTTCTCCATACCTGTAACCTGGACGCCCCTGTACTACACTGTTGCTCGGACGTGTGTAACGGTGATTATTGACCATGATCCAGAAAGCAGGGTGCCCGTGACCAGTGACCATATGATTCGTAATGTCCGATCGCTCGATCACGGGCTGGTCGATCTCTTGATCCGGGATGGGAGATTCGAGCGGATCGATCCTGCTGGCGCGCACGATGCCGCGTCCGATCTTCCCGTGATAGACGGGGGAAACCGCCTGCTGTTTCCCGGCTTCGTCGATGCTCATGCTCACATGGACAAGTCGCTGCTGGGGCTGGGATGGAACCGGAACGAGGTCGGCCCGAGCCTGCAGGACAAGATCGACAACGAGCGCCGAATGCGGGTGGAGCGGAA
>SLMJ01000122.1 GCA_007133615.1 Thermomicrobiaceae bacterium
CAGTCGATCTTGGTGCATTCGAGGCACAGATTCCGGAGAACGAATCAGGAGCCAGGATCTCCGCGACGATCGACGGTGGGATCCAGACCATCGATGTGAACGCATCAATCGATCAGCACGGCAGGGTTTCCGCTTCAGTGACCATCGAAACCGGCGAAATCTCCGTTCGTGCGTTCGTCCCGGGACGACTCTATCGGGAGGACGACCGGACAATCCTCGACGGTGAGGCTCTCCTGGAGTCGGGAGCGATGGTCGGAATGATCATCGAACAAGACGCAGATGAAGTTCGGGTCTCCACTGACTCGCGGGCGTCGACCGGATGGATGAAAACTGATTGACCCGCAGACGCCTCAGGAAACAAGCCCGGTTTGGCCGATCGCACCCAGCACAATGATCACCCCCGCAAAGGCGATCGCGAGCGAACTGAACACCGGCAGCAGACCGGGAGCCCGGGTTTCAAACGAGTACCGCTCGAACACCGACCGCAGGTAGACCATCAGCAGGCCGATTGTGGTTAGCACCGCGGCAAGGCCCAGACTAAAGAGAAGCACCAGAACGATTCCAAACTCGAGACGGCCGAGCGCGATCGCCCCGAGCAGAAGCACCAGTGCCGATGGGCACGGCACCATCCCGCCGCTGACGCCGAGCGCCAGCAGGCTGCGCCACGTGACCTCCGAGCCATCCGCACCGGGTGGAAGGTGACTGTGCCCGTGGTTATGGTCATGATGTTCATGATCATGGTGATGATGGTGGTGATCATTCGCGTGGTCGTGATGATGATCATGGTTGTGGTCATGGGGATGGTGGTGGTGGTGATCATGGCTGTGATCGTTATGGTGATGGTGCCCGTGATCATCCGCAATACCGGTCGACCGGTACGTCTGATACCGACGGTAGCCGATTCCCAGGCCGATCAGAATCACCAGCACGCCGGAAAGGAGACTCAGATACGGAAACACGGTCTCCGGCAAAAGTATGTGCGACAACCCTAGCGCGACAAACCCAAGTGCGAAGATCCCGGCGGTATGCGTTGCAGTAACCGTAAGCCCGAGAAATGCCGCGTGTTTCGGCGTTCCGCGACTTCCAATCAAGTACGCGCCGACAACTGCCTTACCGTGCCCGGGAGACAGTGCGTGGAATGCTCCCCAGATAAACGCCCCGATCATCGTAACGATCATTGCAGCCCGGGAGCCACTCTCCAGATCAACCAGACGCTCGGCAAAATTGTTCAGCGAGTCAAGAACACCGGCCCCATCGCCATCAATATCGACAATCGCACCCGGTGACCCGGTCTCATCGTCCTCATCGCCCGGCTCCAGTACGAAGTCGATGTCATACAACTGGAGTGGTTCCTGCTCGGTTGCATCGGGGTACTCTCCCAGTTCATCGGAGACGGTCTCGCGAAGCGCATCGGTATCCGAAATCGTCACCCCATCTCCGGGTGCGATCACCACTTCGTGCCAACCCAGCCGGCCCGGAAAGTTGCGGACCACGTATCGACCCGAGGTCTCCGCTTCAATCGTGTCCGGAAGTTCGCCCACTGCATCGATCTCAACGCGCAGGAGATCGAACCCCCAGTTGCCATCCTCGAACTCGGCGAGGCTGCCGACTTCCTCGAGGGTTACCGATTCACCCTCGATCGTCAGATCCAGACCATCGAGCCATTCCGGAACAACACGCTCAAGATAGCCATCCAGGTCGGCATCCTCGACACTCCGTTCGCTGGCGCCATCCATTTCCAGGATCTGCTCCAGCGCGGCGAGCTCGGCGAAATCGACCACGTATCTGACGTGGACTCGGTCCTCGGAGAATCGAAGCTCACTGTAGTGGTTGATCGTCATCTCACCCAGTGGATGGGCAGAGGAACGATCGCTGAATGCTGGTACAAACCCGAGGACCAGGAAAGTTGCGAGCAGCGCGCTCAGGAGCCGGGTAACACGTCGAGGCATAAGCGAATCTCGCTCCGTGAGACAGTAATCAACGAGCCGGAAAACAGCGTCGAGCCCAAGTGTATCTGTTGATCTCGCCTCGTACAGCACCGATTGTCACCAATTGACGGTCAAGCATATGGCACACGCTTTGCGTTAGCAGTAACAGATTCGAAGTGTGTTCACGCGAGTAGCACGCTTCCACGAAAGAATGGAGCATTCTGACTATGGATATTGAACTCGGACAGGCAGTTTACGATCAGAACGGTGAACATATCGGCGACGTCGAGCGATTGATCATCGATGCGGAAGCGATGGTCGTGCGGGAATTCCTGATCAAGGAAGGCACGATTCTGAGTACCGACCGCGTGGTTGATGTCGACCTCGTCTCCCGTGTCGATGAAAACGGCGTGCATTTGACGATATCGTCGGACGAGGCCGATTCACTCCCGCCGTTCGTCGAAGAGCGGTATGTGACACCGGCGGAACATGAGTTGAACCAGATGCCACAAGTCTGGATCGGCGCAGCCGGCGGCGCTGGTGGCGGTCCGCTGATCTGGGGACCTGCCGGACCGGGTCGTGGAGAGCCGGGACAGGGCTCGATGTTCGAGCCCGCTACCGTGCCGTCCTCACCGGGCGCATCCGAATCAGCACTCGATCAGACGGGCGTAATCATCGACGAAGGCACCGACGTCATCGACAAGGAAGGCGAACACGTCGGGGACGTTGAAGAAGTTCACTACGGCGACGATGGCCGTATCTCCGCCTTGAAAGTGAAGTCCGGAACGATCTTCACCAAGAAGCTCTCGATTCCACTGAAGTGGGTTGATTCGTTGCAGCAAGACGCGGTGCGCCTGGCAATCACGGCGCAAGAAGCCGAGGATGCGGGCAAGATCGAGGAATAACTCGTCGAAATCGAGCCACTGAGCAAAAGCGCCCCGGCGGTAATCCGCCGGGCGCTCTTTTGTGTAGGGCGCAACTATTCGCCGAAAAAGCTCGTGCCTTCTTTGAGATGAGCCCGGGCGACATCCTCGTTTAGCGTCAGACCATGACCCGGCTTGTCGTTCAGATGGATAAACCCATCCTGAATAACCGGTTCTTCCACGAGGTCTTCCCACCATTTAACGTCGTAAGCGTGGTATTCCATAACAAGGAAGTTCGACATCGCGGCGCAGACATGAGCAGCGGCGACGGTGCCGATCGGGCTTGAAACGTTGTGCGGCGCGATCGGAATGTAATAGGTATCCGCCCAGTCGGCGACCTTCTTCGCCTCCATGAGACCGCCCATTTTCGGGATATCCGGCGCTATGATGTCCGCCGCCTGCATTTCGATGAGATCCTGGTAGCCGTGTTTGCGATAGAGATTCTCACCGGTACAGATCGGCGTCCGGGTGTTATGCGTAACCCGAGCCTGCGCCTTGATGTTCTCCGGCGGAACCGGATCCTCGAGCCACATCAGATCGTATTTCTCCAGGTCCTGAGCGAGCAGCGTGACATCATGCACGGTGTAGCGCCAGTGACAATCCATTGCCAGCATGATTTCCGGCCCGACGGCCTCTCGCACGCCGGCACAGAGCGATTCCATGTACTTGCGCTGCGCCGGTGGAATCGTCCGGTTGAAGGGCTCGAACTTGTGGTAGCGACCGAGATCCTCGTCTACCCAGGTCTTGCGGCGCTCTTCGTTCTGCTGGTCCAGGTCGAACTTGATGGCGGTGAACCCTGCCCCGACAACTTCTTTCGCCTTGGCGGCATAGGCTTCCGGGGTGTAGTCGTCTCCGGCATGGCAATCGGCATAAATCCGGATCTTGTCTCGGAAACGCCCACCGAACAGCGTTGATATCGGCGTATTCAGCGCGCGTCCCACGAGGTCCCACAACGCAAGTTCGACCCCGCTGATCGCAGTGACCGTCGCGCCACCGATCGAGCCAGCACCGGACATCCCGCGGACCATCTTTTCGTACAGCTTCCCGACGTTGATCGGGTTCTCGCCAATCAGCATCGGGCGCATTTTGTGCACCAGTTCGTTCACCCCGGCTCCCCAGTACGCCTCACCCAGTCCGGTGACGCCTTCATCCGTGGTGATCTTCACCAGTACCCAGTCGAAATTCCCCGAAATGACCGCGGTTTGCACGTCCGTGATCTTCACGGTGCCTTCCCTTCCTGATATTTGATTCCATCCGCCCAGCAATCGGAGCAACCACGAGGTGGCTGCTCCGGAATGTCTTGCTGCGAAGCTACGCGACAGGTTCTGGCGAATCCTGCTCAGCGTAGCAGACTCAAGCTGGTTGGAGTGTCCTTCGACCATGCTGCGACTGGCTGTTGAGCCCGTCGACTCGCAGCACCTCTTCCGTTCCCTCATCGAAGACGTGAATGCGCTCATCCTCGAGGTCGATCCAGATCGGGTCATCCGGATCTGCGCGGAAGAACGGATCAGTAATGGCGACGAAGATCTGCTCGCCGATTGTTATGTGCACGAACGTCGAGTCTCCCGTCGGTTCCACGGTGTAGATACTTCCTGGGATCAACCCCGGGGCTTCTTCCCGCGAAAGAATGAAGTTCGCCGGGCGAGCACCGATGATGATGCGACCGTTGGTTGCGTGAGACGCCTTCTGAGCATTTTCCGGGGTCAGCGGATACTCCCAACCTTCATCACCCTTCACGCTGGTTACTCCGCCTTCAACCACGACCTCTCCGTAGAGAAAGTTCATCGCGGGACTGCCGATGAACCCGGCAACGAACAGGTTGGCCGGATCGTAGAAAATCTCCTCCGGCGGGCCATACTGCTGCACGCGACCATCACTCATAACCGCGATGTTGTCGGCCATCGTCATCGCCTCGAGCTGATCGTGCGTAACGTAAATCATCGTCGCGTTCAGATCCTGATGAAAGCGCTTCAGTTCAGCGCGCATCTGGACCCGGAGCTTGGCATCCAGGTTGGAGAGCGGCTCGTCCATCAGGAATACTCTCGGATCCCGCACCAGAGCACGACCGAGTGCCACGCGCTGCTGCTGGCCACCGGAGAGTTCTCGCGGGCGACGCTCCAGCAAGTGAGAAATCGAGAGCATCTCGGCAGTTCGCCGAACGCGCTCATCGATCTGGTCTTTCGACGCCTTGCGCATCTGAAGCGGAAACGCCAGATTGCCATAGACCGTTTTGGTTGGGTACAAGGCATAGTTCTGGAACACCATTGCGATGTCCCGGTCTTTCGGATCCAGATCAGTTACGTCACGATCGCCAATCCAGATTTCGCCATCTGAAATCTCGATCAGGCCGGCAATGAGGTTAAGAGTGGTCGTCTTTCCGCAGCCGGACGGACCCAGCAGGGCCACGAAATCGCCATCCTTCATGGTCAGACTGACATCATCCACCGCCAGCACATTGTCGTAGTACTTGATTACGCTATCGAGTCGAACTTCTGCCATAACCATTCACTCCGGTTCAGCTCGCAACAGGTCCAGTTGCCGATCTCGCTCCCACAGGTGTCGTATCAGGATTTGACCGCTCCCTCTGTGAGGGCCTGCACGAAGAATTTCTGCAAGACCAGAAAGATGATCACCACCGGAATGCTCATAACGAACGATGCCGCCATCAGTCCCGGCCAGTTGGTGACGTATTCGTCAAAGAAGCGCTGTAGTCCGACTGGAAGCGTCAGCAGTTCCCGACTGGTCAGGAAGGTCAGCGCGTAGACGTATTCGTTCCAGGCGATGATAAAGGCGTAGATCGCCGTGGCGATGATTCCGGGAGACGACAGCGGCATGATGATCCGGATGAAGGCCTGGAATCTGGACGCGCCATCAATCCGCGCCGCGTACTCGAGCTCAGTCGGGATGTTGTCGTAGAAGCCTTTCAGGAGCCAGATCGCCAGCGGCAGCCCGAAGGTGAGGTAGGTGATGATCAACGCCAGGTGCGTGTCAATCAGTCCCACTGCTCGCATCATGATGAAGAGCGGGATCAGGAAGACAATTGCCGGGAACATATTCCGGATGAGCACCGCGATGAAGAAGCCCTGCCGGCCGGGAAAACGGAACTTGGAAAACGCATATCCCGCCGGCACCGCAATCGCCACAGCTGCCAGCGTTGTCATCGACGAAACGAAGATCGAATTCCAGAAATATCGCAGGAATTCCTGTCCGACTTCACTCTGCGGCGAGAGCAACCGGACGTAATGCTCGAACGTGATGTTGCTCGGGATCCACTCGGGTGGAAGCTGTAGCGCCGCGAACTGGGTTTTCAGCGAGGTCGAAAGCATCCACGCCATCGGAACCAGGCTGAAGAGCAGGAGCAACGCCAGCGTGATCCAGGCCAGCACATCCGTTGAGCGGATCTGTCGTTTTGGTTTTCGTCGCCGGGCCCGTTCCAGGCGTTCTTCACGCGACAATGCGGTTGCGGCCATCGTTATCGTCTCCGATCATCGCCGGCGGTCATCGCCTTCACGTAGAAATAGGCCATCGACATCATGATGATGAACAGCACCACGGAGAACGCGGACGCTATCCCGAATCGCAGCGACCGGAAGGCCAGCGCATAGACCTCGGTAATCCAGATATGCGTGGTGCTCGCCGGGCCGCCCCCGGTCATGATCCACGGCAATGTGAAGTGGTTCAGGTTCATCACGATCGTCAAAAGAAGCGTAATAATGATGACGCCCTTGAGGTGCGGTAACGTCACGTGTCTGAATTGTTGCCAGGTGCTTGCCCCGTCCATCTTCGCCGCCCTGATCAAGTGATCTGGAACAGTCTGAAGACCGGCCAGCATCATGATCATGATGAATGGAAAGTCTTTCCAGACGTTCACCAGAATCAGCGCTGGCATCGCCCAGGTCGTTGAATCCAGAATCACCAGTGGTGAGCTGATAATGCCAAGATCCATCAGCATTCCACTGACCAGTCCGTAATCACTGTGGAAGATCCAGACCCAGATGTAGGCCGTGGCGACATGACTGATAACCCACGGGATGAGAAAGATGCCGCGAACCAGGCCACGGCCAATGAACTCCCGCTGGGCGATCAGTGCCGCACCCGTGCCGATGATGAACGCCAGGATCGTCGAAACGATCGTCCAGTACATTGTGTTCTGGGTGATCATCCAGAACCGTTCGGCGGTGATGATCGAGGTGTAATTGGTCAGCCCGTTCCAGACGTTGTCGCCGGCAGTTGGCGTTGAATAGAACGAGAGGTAAATCGTGTACGCGATCGGATAGGCGATGACGAAGAACATTGCAAATAGCGCCGGGAAGATATACGCGTAGTCTGCCCACTGACGGTACATCCGCACGAAGACATTGCGCGGTTCCCGGCTTGCACGGATGGCAACTTGCCCGGTTGCCTGCTGCGGTGTTGTAACGGCCATAGGTTCGGCTCCGTTTACTCCCGGTGTGCGCGAGATGCGAGCGCCGTTGCTCGCTCCAGAGTGGCGAGAGCGGGTTGCCCTCGTACCGCAACCCGCTCATGAAGCGGTCTAGTAGCCGGATCGTCCAGCCACGATGTCTTCGATCTCGTCTGCAGCCTGCTCGGCTGCATCATCTACCGACATCTGCTCCGTCAACACGTTCTGGAGCATTTCCGGAATCGTGATATTCATGATCTCGGTTGCTTCCGGGATGACCGGGAACGGAATACCGAACGGGAGCATCGCCGAGGCGACTTCCAGGAAGTCGATCTCTTCCAGGCGCTGTTCCATCCAGTGAGTCCGGAAGCCTTGCAGGTGGCCCGGGTTAGAGCCAGCCCAGGCGAGCTTCGTGGACCACTCCGGCGCGCACTGGAACGCGATGATCGCGCGTGCAGCATCCCAATCGAGCTCGTGATCCGAGTACTCTTCCTTGAAGATATGGATGTTCGAACCGCCGAACACCACGGCACGTCGTGCCGGACCTTCAGGGATCAGCGTATAGCCGATGTTGTCGACAACCTCCTGGGCCAGTTCCGCCTCTTCGCCAGTGGCCTGTTCGGCACGGTCGACCATCGAGGCGTACTCAGCCGGGTGGCCGATATACATACCAAGCTGGCCGCCGATGAACAGGTCCGTGTTGGCCGTGTTGTCATTGGTCAACGCACCTGTCGGCACCGACTGGTCGCGAACGTACATATCGTGGTACGCCTGCAGGGCGGCCTTGGCGCCGTCGGATCGCAGGAGTGACTCCTGATACTGCGGGTCGTCTTCAGCTTCATCGAGTGCACTACCGCCGTATGCCCACAGTGTCGGCATAAACCGGAACGGCGTGTTGCCGTGGTTTACGCGTGCGACCATGCCGAAGCCGTGTGCCCCGGTCTCTTCACTGATGATGCGGGAGTACTCGACGACCTCATCCCAGGTTGCTGGTGGATCTTCCGGGTCCAGGCCGGCGTCCTCGAAGAGTTGCTTGTTATAGATCAGCGCCATGGTCTCATTGTTGGTTGGAATGCCGTAGAGTTTGCCCTCCCACATACACGACTGCAGCGCGCCCGGCCAGAAGTCATCTTCACTGAAGCCAAAGTCGGCGAGGTTGATCTCCTCCAGCATGTCACGGGCGGCGAACTCAACGCCCCAGAGGATCGGCAAACGCGCGACGTTCGGAGCAGCGTTACCAAACGCGGCAGTCCGGATCTGATCGAGCATGTCACCGTAGGTGTGACTCTGCACGCCTTCGCCGACACTGAGCGGAATACCGGGATACGTCTCGTTCCAGGCTTCCCAGAACTCCTCATCGTAATCCCATGTCACCTGCGGTGAAGCTTCTGTGGGGCCGATATAGGAGAAGGTTACGGACCCTTCGTAGTCGAGCGGAACGATGTTTGAGCAGAACTCTGCGGTGTCGAAGTCCATCGTGCCAGCGATTTCCTGAATGTACTCCGGACTCCACTGGGAGACGTCGACGGTCATGTCTTCTGCGTCGTCGTCCGGCTCTTCCTCTTCCTCTTCCTCGTCTTCCTCAGGTTCTTCGACGTCTTCTTCGTCCTCGTCGTCATCGGTCTCGGCGGCACCAACGTCGGGTTCGTCATCGTCTGTTTCACAGGCAGCAAGCAGTGACGCGCCAGCGATTCCCGCTGTAGCGAGTCCGGCAGCGCGGAGAACAGAACGTCGATTCATGCGATAACCGAGTGGGAGATTCAGTTTATTCAATTCCTCAGCCATGATGTCTTCTCTCCTCAGATTTGAATCTGCCCACTGGACAGATTCCGGTTCGGCATTGAGTTCCGCCCCACGGCGCCGTTGCTACGTGACACGGATTATTCGGACCCGGGCGTAGATACCTCCTCACCTTTACTCGCTGGCAGAGACCGCCGGCGACTGTCCGATCGTCGGGGGTTGTTCCCGTGACTGACCATGTGCGATGGAGTAGCCAAACTTCTCGGACACCCGACGCCCGGTCTCGAGCAACGCAGGCGCGAGCTCAGCTACCCGGTCTGGTGTAATGCGGAGTGTTGGACCGGAGATGCTGATCGCGCCGATCGGAACGCCGGCACTCCCGAGCACCGGTACTCCGAGGCACCGGATCCCTTCTTCGTTTTCCACATCATCGATCGAGTACCCTCGCTGCCGGATCTGTTCCAGATTCTCAGCGAGGCGTGTCCGGTTGGTGATGGTGTTCGGGGTTCGTTCGGTGTAGGAAATGCGGCCCAACAGCATCTCTCGCTCCGCCTCGGGGAGAAACGCAAGAATCGCCTTTCCGAGAGACGTACTGTGGATCGGATTTCGCGTCCCGACGACTGAGTACATGCGCGCTGCTTTGACGCTTTCCACCTTGTCGACGTACAGGACCGCGGTATCTTCGAGGACGCCGAGATGGACGGACTCGCCGACTTCTTCGCTAAGATCGACCAGATCCGGATGGGCAAGCTGCGGCAACTGAGCATGTTCCATGAGACGCTTGGTGAGGCTCAGCATCTTCGTTCCGAGTCGGTAACGCCCATCCAGACCGGATGCGACATACCCGCGTGTGGCAAGCGTGCTGATCAGCCGGTAGGTCGTCGGACGGGTGAGCCCACAGCGCTCGGCAACTTCGGGGGCGGACAGCGGTTGAGTCGAAAAAGCCAGACATTCAAGAACATCCAGCGCCTTGAGAACAGTTCGTGACACGGTACCCTCCCCTGGCAATGCAGATTTTCTGCACCCCACCCAAAGCCGCTGGACCCATGACCTCTGGAGCGATTCAGAAAATGATCACGTATCTCGAGAAAGCCACATTTCGCATGACCGCATCAACTATTGGCCATGTGTGCATTTTTTGATCTTGGTTTACACGTAACACCATTAATAGCACCGCCGCTTCCCAAAGTCAATAGTTGATCTGCGCGTTCACTAACCAACCAGAGCTGCACGAACCGAATCGGCACCGAGCGGGAACGAAGTTCAGCCAGTGTTGAAAAGGGCACGAGTTGGAACTCCGCGATTTCTATCTCGATATCGCGCAGATCGACCGGAATGGAGTACAGTTAGAGTAATCGTCCGTACAGTGGGCGGGAGGGTCCGGGAAGTGTACGTTCAAACATGCGAGCCATCCCGGTTCGCTATGATTGGGGCTGGTTGGTTCGAAAAGAACTGACCGGACAGTCTGGTGGATAGCGTGAACAATGATCCGGATGCGGTGCACAGCACCGCAGTAGATGAAGCGGGTGGAGTCAACGTGCCAAAACAGCGACCTGCACGTGCCTTGCCGATCTGGGAACAGATCACTCTCATGCCCAATCCGTTACCGGAAATCGACGAGAGTCATGTCGATCTGCGCTGTCGCGTCCTGTCGCACAATCTCAGCATGCCGGTCATGATCGAACCGGACGGTTCCCGGAGCTCTGCCCGGCCAGTTGCTCTGGGACGGCTCGCAGCGGCGGCCGACCGCCACGGGACAATGTTCAGCCTGGGCGATCTCCAACCGGCATTCGACAAGCCTTCGGTGCATGGCGAGCTGAAAACAATCCGTGATAGCCACCGAAATGTCGTCATGTTTGCTGAGCTGCCGGCGAGCCGGCTGATTCCGCAGCCTGACACACCACGCCTGGAGCTCGCGCAGGTGCAGCAAGCAGTGACTGATTTGCGCCTCAACGGCCTCCTCATCAACCTGAACGGTATCCAGCAGTCCTTCAAGAGTCGCTACGGTGCGACGTCCGCTGGCTCACTTCAGATGCTGGATGAACTGTGCGACACCCTGGAAGTACCGGTCATCGTCCGCTCACTGACGGGTATCCCCCGAAACATCTGCCGGTTGATGATCGAACGCGGCGTTCGCGCGGTTATGGTTGGCGGTGCCGAGGTGGTCGATGACTGGCTTCGTGAAAACCGGCCAAGCCAGGGCGAACTGGCGGAGCGCTACCGACATAAGCACGAAACCTTTGCCGGTTGGGGACTTCCGACCGTTGCAGCATTGCGCATGCTCAAGGGCATCGGCATTCCCGTCATCAGCGACGGTCGGATCGATACCGGTCTGGACGCCACCAAGGCAATGATTCTCGGTGCGGATCTCGTTGGCGTGAAACTCGCCGGTAGCCGTTCCGGTGAGGACAGTGATGAGGCGATCGAGCGTGACATGATCAACCTGACCGCCGATTTCCGTTCAGCAATGTTCCTGAGTGGCGCAGCCAACCTTGTGACGCTGCCACAGATCCCGTTTGTCGCGGTTAGCGAAACCCGGGAATGGCTCGAGGCGGCCGAAATCATGTGGAAACAGGATCACGCCTGATCGGCGCGATCATCGTTCCGGCAGAGCTGATCAACCAGTGATTGCTCGAATTGTGAACTGACGCCGCGGGGTTCTGCTTCGCGGAACGCCCGCACGGTCCGGTCCAGCGCCGACTCGGCAGACTGGCATTCAGCACACTGCTCTACGTGTCGCTCGATCTTCTCAAGCAATTCCGGATTCGGATTGTCCGGGTCACAGGCGGCAACAAGTTCGGCTAGTTCCTGGCAATACGTGTTCATCTTTTCCTGACTCATGATTCGTTCCGGTCTGTCTGGAGCGGATTCGCTCCTCGATCCTGCAGATACGGTTCGATCTCGCTTCGCAACGCGATCCTTGCCCGATGAAGTCGCACTTTCAGGGCGCTCTCCGAGATTCCCAGGACCTCCGCCGCCTCACGCGTCGACATCCCTTCAACATCACGCAAAACGAATACAGTTCGCAAGGATTCGGGAAGACGGTTGATCGCCGCATTCATCGCATCCATCAACTCCTTATCAAGAAGTTCCCGGCTCGGCTCAACCGTCTCACTGGAGACCGACTGCCAACTGCCTTCATTGCCGGACGAGATCATCGCTTCCACGTCTTCACCGCTTACTGTCTTTCGAGCGCGAAGTCGCATGAGTGCCGTATTGACCACAATCCGATGCAACCAGGTACCGAGTCCGCTCTCTCCCCGGAATCGGTCGATCTGATCACACGCCCGGATGAACGCTTCTTGCAAGACGTCCTCGGCCTCGTCCTGGTCTCCCATCAACTGCCCGGCCAGCCGGAGAAGTCGTGGCGCGTAGAACTTCAACAGGCATGTACAGGCGAAGCGGTCGCGACGACGCAAACCATCCAGCAGTTGCGTCTCGTCGTCATAGACGCTGAGATCGATATCCCACGGTCGTTCCACTCTTACACCTCAGATTCCGCGATCGCTGCGCGATGCGCGCCGAACGGCATGTCGTCTGGAAACTCGCGATTGATCGCTGCCACGCTGTCATTGACCGTCGTGTGAATTCGTGACGACCCGACCAACTGAAGTAGCAGCGTGTTACGCAGGCGTTCCAGCACGATCAGCTTAAAGCCTGCCAGATGCATCTTCACACCTGCGGCGGACATCTGCACATGCAGTTCCTCAAGTGTCTCCAGCGCGCTCGCGTCTACATCATTGATCGCGGTTCCCACCAACACCAGGTGTTCCAGTTCCGGGCGCTCATGCAGGCACTGAGACACTTCATCCTGCAACCGCTGCGTGTTCGCGAAGTACAGACTCTCATCGACCCTGAGCAGCAGCACGCGTGGATCGCTCACTGTCTCGTGACGATTGATGTTGCGGTAGTGGTCGGTGCCTTCGACCAGTCCGAGTTCGACAATCGCCGGACGACTGGTCCGCCAGAGGTAGAGTCCGATGCTGGCCAGAATGCCGGTAATGATACCCAGCTCAACCCCGATACCCAGCACGGCGACGAACGTGATAATCAGCGTGGCAGCGTCCGCCGGACGGTACGACCAGACCCGGCGGAACGTTTTCGCTTCCAGCAATCCGGCAACCGCCACGATAACGATAGCCGACAGTGTCGCACGCGGCATGAAATGGAACGCCGGCGTGAGCAGCAGAACGGCGAGAAGCACAATGCCCGCAGTGATGATCGATGACATCCCGGTTCGAGCGCCACTCGTGTAGTTGAGGATCGAGCGGCTGAAGCTCCCGGTCACCGAAAAACCGCCACCAAACGATGCCCCGACGTTCGCCGCACCGAGCGCGACAAGCTCCTGGTCTGGATCAACCCGCTCACGTTCCCGGCTGGCGAGCGATTTGGCGATCGAAATGCTCTCCATGAACCCGACCAGGCTGATCAGAACGGCCGCCGGGATCAACGCCTGCACCTGGCTGAGCTCAATTGCCGGGAACGACGGCATCGGAAGTCCAGCCGGAACCTCTCCCACCACATTGACATTCCGGGTTTCGTCGAGTTGCAGGAGCCAGACGACCAGGCTGGCGACGATGACGGTCAGCAGCGTCCCACCGCGCGACAGGAAGGTCGCCGCCCCTTCTGGCAGCCCGAGTTTCTCCAGGTGTGCTCGCCCTCGCTTCTGAAAATAAATCAACGCCAGCACACTGGTGATTCCAATGGAGGTGGTCACCGGGTTAATGGTGCCGAGTGCTCCCCCGATCTCGATAACCTGATCGAGAAACGTCTCGTTACGTCCGACGTCAAGCCCGAACAGATGCCCGACCTGCGACGCGGCAATCATCAAAGCCGCCGCATTAATGAAGCCGGATAGCACCGGGTGGCTCAAGAAGTTGACGACGAAACCCGCCCGGAGGAGTCCCATCCCGATCTGAATCACCCCAACCATCAGCGCCAGAATCAGCGCGAGTGTGATGTACTCTTCGGACCCTTCATCAGCCAGTGCACCGACGCTCGTCGCAGTCATCAACGCAACGATAGCCACTGGCCCGACTCCGAGTGCCCGGGAGGTACCCATCAGTCCGTAGATGATGAGTGGGATGACACTGGCATACAGGCCGACCTGGGGCGGAAGCCCGGCCAGCATCGCGTACGCCATACCCTGGGGAACCAGCAAGACCGCGACGATGAGTCCCGCGATCAGGTCTCCGGAGAACTGATCCCGGCCATACCGCGGCAGCCAGTCCAGCGCCGGTATGTACCGTTTTCCCAGTCGGGCGAGTCCAGATTGTTGTTTCTGATCATTCACGAATGGTGTTTTCCTGACTGAAGGTTGCGTGACCCTTCCTGCCTGCCCAATTGTTGGATGCAGGCAGACTGCTGCAGGTTACACTACCCGGGTTATCCACGGCATCTGAGTCGCGATGAACATCAGAGACGGGCGAATGTAACCTTCCGGTGTTCGGGCGCATCCAAACGACAGTGAGCCCGGATCGAGGGCGCTGGCAAACATCTGATGTAACCAGCCACGGTCCGGCTGCATCAAAGAGGTGGATGCGAACGAGATGCATCCCGACATCGCGGTATCGCTCCGGTTCCCGACCGGCAGCAAGACGGAAACATGCACGTATATGGAGGACAGATGGTTTCGACACAGGAACTTCCGACGAGCGTTTCGCCGGAAACCGCACGCGATCTGAAGCAGAACGGTGCACGCCTGATCGATGTGCGCACGCCAGCGGAGTTCGAATCAATGCACATTCCGGGCAGCTATAACGTCCCGCTGGATCAACTTTCCGACTACCGCAAGGATCTGACGGAATCGGTTGATGGCCCGGTGGTGCTTGTCTGTGGAAGTGGTGTACGCGCCAAGCAGGCAGACAACGCCCTGCGTGAGGTCGGACTGAAGTCACTGACCGTCCTCGAGGGTGGCATCACCGCCTGGGAACAGCGCGGGCAGGACGTGGCACGCGGCACGCAGAAGTGGTCGCTTGAGCGCCAGGTTCGCCTGGTGGCCGGAGCACTGGCCTTCACCGGCGCCGTTGGCGGATTGCTGGTCTGGCAGCCGCTGGCCCTGATCTCCGCATTTGTTGGCGCTGGCCTGATGTTTGCTGGAATCACAAATACCTGCGGAATGGCGATGCTTCTGGCCAAGCTACCGTACAATCAGGGACAATCTTGCGACGTTCGACAGGTTATCAATGAGCTCTCGACCGACTCGGGCAACGAGTCTGTGCGCGCCGGACGCGCGTAGAAAGGATCAGCCGTGATTCTCCGACATCTTTATCACAACGATCTGGCGCAAGCGAGTTATCTGGTCGGATGTGCGGCAACCGGTGAGGCATTGATCGTCGACCCAAACCGGGATATTCAGCAGTACATCGATCTGGCAGCTCGCGAGGGCCTGAAGATCACGAAGATCACCGAAACGCATATCCATGCTGACTACGTCTCCGGCAGCCGAGAGCTGGCCGCGAAGACAGGCGCCGAACTCTACTTGAGCAAAGAGGGCACTGACGAGTGGCAGTACGACTTCGCCGAAGAATCCGGCGCGATTCTGATTGGTGAAGGAGACGTCATTAAGGTCGGAAACATTCGTGTCGATGTCTGGCACACGCCGGGTCACACGCCCGAGCACATCTCGTTCCTGGTGACGGATACTGCCGGTGCTGATCGGCCGATGGGCATCTTCACCGGAGACTTCGTCTTCGTTGGTGACGTTGGTCGCCCGGATCTGCTGGAGAAGGCAGCCGGCTACGCCAACACTATGGAAGCCGGCGGGCGGCAGTTGTTCCAGTCGCTGCAACGATTCAAGCAGCTGGATGACTTCGTTCAAATCTGGCCGGGCCACGGCGCAGGTAGTCCCTGCGGCAAAGCACTCGGCGCGGTGCCGCAGTCGACGGTCGGCTATGAACGGCTCTTCAACTGGGCGTTCCAGTATGAGAACGAAGACGAGTTCGTAAACGGGGTCCTGGCCGATCAGCCGGAACCGCCCGTCTACTTCGCCCAGATGAAGCACGTCAATAAGGTTGGTCCGGCAATCACCTCGGAACTTCGTGATCCGATCATGAAGGGTCTTCCGGACATCGAAACAGCCTTGACCGCACAGCAGCCCATCGTTGATTTGCGGCCTGGTGACAAATACGCGTCCGGTCACATTCCCGGCACGTTCAACATCCCGTTCGAAAAGGGATTCGTGATCTGGGCGGGCTGGCTGCTTCCGTACGATCGACCGTTCCACGTGATCGTCGATCAGCAGCACATCGATGCAGTCAAGCACGAACTGCGAATGATCGGGCTGGATACGCTGGAAAGCTTCTGGTCACCGTCGATCGTCGACGAGTGGAAGGCCGCCGGAAACGAACTCGGGCAGGTCAAGCAGGTGACGGTCGATCAGGTCGACGAGATCGGCGACGTGCAGATCGTCGATGTTCGCGGCGCAACCGAACATGCGGACGGCCACATCCCGGGCACGCAGAACATTCCGGTTGGCTATGTCGGAGAGAAACTCCAGGAGATCTCCAGCGACAAGCCGGTGGTATTCCACTGCCAGACCGGACGACGCTCGGCGATCGCTGCCAGTGTTGCCGCGGCGCACGGACGAACCGACATCTACAACCTGACCGGCGGGTTCTCCGCCTGGGAACAGGCTGGTCGCGAAATCGAATCATCGCGGGAAGCCGCAACCGCTGCATCCTGATCGATAGAGAATCCGAGTCTCGCGATAACCCCGAAGCCGTCCGCGGCTTCGGGGTTCTTCGTTCCCGAGATCCTGTTGGCCAGCTTCCTGCATAGAGATGGCCGGGAAGAATCGAATTCCGTCAACGAAACAGGGCCACACGTGCATCAATCGCAACCGGCATCCACCAGATTTCTCCCCGAAGACCTGATGGGAAACCCCGCCTACTGTATCTCCGCTACTGTCTCTACGATCATCGAACGTCGTCCAGCAGATACGTTCGACTGGTTCGTCGAGCTTGACATCAGCCGGGTACTTAACGGATACGGTCCGTTGCCCGCCGTCGAGCAGACACTCAACCAGTCCGGACGCTGGACCACACCGGGCGAGACTCGCGACCTGCAGATGTCGCGCGGCATCACTGCCCGGCAGGAGATCCTCATTTGTGAAAAGCCACGCTTCTTCGCCTATCGCGTTTCGGGCTTTGCTCACATTCTCGACCTGATGGCGTGGGGCGCCGAAGCACGCTGGTGGTTCGAAGAAGTCTCCGACGGGCGCACCCGCCTGACCTGGAGATACACCTTCTGGCCACGATCACGGATCGCACAGATCGCCATGTATCCGATCATCAGCACTATCTGGACAGGATACATGCAGAAGACGATCGAGCTGATGCGGCGGTTTGCCGAGTCGGATGCTCCGGCCGTGGATGGTCACGCGAACACCTCCGGCCACGGCTGATCACAGAGTTTCCTGAATGAAACCCGTTGCGCGCTGGCGAGGATAGATTTAGAGTAGCACTGCGCCAGACAGGAGCGTGCCTGCTCAGCCGATCGTCACGCGGACTCCTGGCGGTCGAGTGCCGGAAACGTCAAATGCGTCGGGGCCATCGCACAGGTGCGATCCACTCGACGGCACTCCGGCACCAGCTCCAGCGGAATGGGAGGTCACGATGGCGAACTTCGTCCTGGTACACGGCGGATTTACTGGCGGATGGGTGTGGAAATCAGTACGCGCCTACCTGGAAAGCAAACGCCATCGCGTGTACACGCCAACACTCACCGGACTGGGCGAACGCGCGCATCTGATCAGTCCGATTCTCGATCTCGAAACCCACATTCAGGATGTCGAAAACGTCCTGCGCTATGAGGACCTCAACGATGTCATCCTGGTTGGCAACAGCTACTCGGGCATGGTCATTACCGGTGTTGCCGATCGAATGCCGGAGCGTATCGCCCATCTTATTTATGTCGACGCGTTCGTGCCACACCACGGGGAGTCCGTGTTCGACCTCGTAACCCCCTCGCTGCGCTCGCAGTTCGTCGCGCAAGCCAACACCCAGGGTGACGGCTGGCGCGTCTCCCCGCTCTCCGACGGCGATCCGCGGCGTCTTGCCCAGCCCATCAAGACCCTGCAGCAACCGATCGTCCTGTCCGGGGCCAATGGAGGCAATTACGCCCGCACGTTCATCCGGTGCACTGACCCGCGTTCACCAAGCATCGATAGTTCCGATAAACGGGTGAGAGAAAACCCCTCCTGGCAGTACCTTGAACTGGAGACGAGCGGCAGAGCCGCCGCACAGGCGCCGAAACGCCTCTCGGACATGTTGCTCGAGGCGATCCAGACCGCCGATTGATTCGAGGCAGCTTCCAGTATGGAGCGCACAGGTCCGGTTCGGGTTGATCCACCATTTGTTGTGCCGCTGACCACCTGCCTTCCGAAACTGCTCCGGTTTGTTGCGGAGCGTCACCACCTGTGGATTAATCATCCGCAGCCCACTCCGGGCTGCGGCCTCGCGCCACGAACCGGGCGCGACCGCCGGGACAATACACGCACTGGCCAGAGTAGCAACAGCAACCCTGCCGGCCAGCGAACATGATGATGATCCGCCTCAGACCATAGAGATATTTACGGTCGGCGAGACCCCATCCACGGTGCACTTATCTCCCCGCACAGCGCGACACGTACTCTCGTTTTCTCATCATCCTGAGATCATGCAGGCACTATTGCCTGCCCCTGTGACCGATACGATGGCTACTTGGGCATGGGGCAATCTCACACTCTGGCAACATTCATGCGTGTAGTCGAAATGTCGGTTCTCGCAAATGCGACGATCGGCGACTCTGGCAAGATCGATGAGGTCGGGTGACCTCATCCAGTTCAGGAATCGATTGGAGATCAGACGACGTGTCGAGATTTACCCTGTTGCTGTTGAGTTCGGCGCTGATGCTTGTTATTGCAGCGTGCGATACCAACGGTGATGACGACGCAGTTGACGACCTCGCTGATGACACGACCGAGATGCAGGCCGACGACCCGATCAACGGCGAAGACGACATCGTAACCGAACCGGAAGAAGACGACGCCGTTGAGCCCGAAGACGACATCGCCACTGAACCGGCTGACGACGACGAGATGGCGATGGACGACGCAGCCATCGATGACGAAGCGGCATTCGACGATGAAGAGGCAGTGCCGGATCCAGACGATCTCGAGCCGGACCCGACTGAAGGTATGTTCTTCGACCTGACTGTTGAAGAAGCCAACGAAATGACCGAGTTCGAGGTACGTGAGCCGGAACACGTTCCGGAAGGACTCGAATTCCAGACGATCATGGGCATGGCATCCATGGAAGCCGCTGAAGAAGACATGGGCGACGAAGCCGCGACAATCACCTTTGCCTACCAGCAAGCTCCCGAAGACGAAATGCAGCAGGGTCTGCCAGTCGAATTCATGCAGTCGACCGAGATCGACATGAGCCAGGGACTCGGCCCGGATGCAGAAGCGGAAGACATCACAGTTGGCGACCGGGAAGTGACCCGCATTAGCATGATGGCCAATGGTGATGAGATCCACGCCTGGGTCTGGGAAGAAGACGGAGTCTACTTCTCCCTCGCCGCCATTCTTGGCGAAGATGTCACCGAAGATGACATGGAAGAGATGATCGCGTCGGTTCCAGGCGCGTAACCCTTAATTCACCACGACACGAATCACCCGCGGGCATGGTCTCTC
>SLMJ01000292.1 GCA_007133615.1 Thermomicrobiaceae bacterium
CTGTTCAGGTAGGTGCCGTCGCAGCTGTAGCGGGCGGCCTGGCGTTCACGAGCGTCGGTAACGCGGTCGCGAACTTTCTCTGAGGTCTCTCCCGGACGGCGATCAGCGAGTTTCTCGTATTCGATCCGCGGCACTTCCAGGTGGATGTCGATCCGATCGAGCAAGGGGCCGGAGATACGTTTCTGATAGCGGGTTATCGTCGATGGCGAGCAGGTGCATTCCTTAACCGGGTCACCCGCGAACCCGCAGGGACACGGATTCATTGCGGCGGCCATAATGAAGTTGGCCGGATAGGTAATCGCCCCGGACGCCCGGGAGATCGTCACAATCCGGTCTTCGAGCGGTTGACGTAACACTTCGAGCACGCGGTGGGAGAACTCGGGGAACTCATCCAGGAAGAGAACACCGCGATGAGCCAGAGTGATCTCGCCGGGTCGGGGCCACTGGCCTCCGCCGACGAGTCCGGCATAGCTGATGGTGTGGTGCGGGGACCGATACGGGCGCTGACGCAGCAAGGGTTGATCGCTCGGCAGTAATCCGGTGACCGAGTAGATCTTGGAGACTTCGAGCGCCTCGTTGGCATCCAGAGGCGGCAGAATCGTCGGCATCGACCGGGCCAGCAACGTCTTGCCGGAACCAGGCGGGCCGGCCATCAGGAGGTTATGACCTCCGGCTGCGGCGACCTCCAGGCCTCGCTTGACGTGTTCCTGCCCGCGGATGTGCTGCAGATCGGTCGCGTCGTTGAAATCGGTTGATTCTATGGCTGGCAGTCCGGTAGGGTGCGGGGTAATCGGGTCTTCCTGCCAGAGATGCTTCACGAGCGACATCAGATCCGTGGCGGGGATGACCTCCAGTCCGTCGATCAAGGCAGCCTCAGCGGCATTGTCTGCAGGCACGAGCACCCGGGTGAAACCGCGCTCCCGGGCCAGGCTGACCATCGGCAGGATTCCGTGGGTGTGTCGGAGTGTTCCGTCAAGCGAGAGTTCCCCAATGACCATCGTCTCGCTCATATCGGCGATGACCTGCTCGGAGGCCAGCAGGATCCCGAGAGCGATGGGCAGATCGTAGGCCGGACCCTCTTTCCGGATGTCTGCCGGGGCGAGATTCACGACCACTTTGCCGTAGGGAACTTTCAGTCCGGAGTTTCGCAGCGCTGCCCGGACTCGTTCTCTGGATTCCTGGATCGCAGTATCGGGTAGCCCGACTATCGTAATACCCGGACTGCCAGTTCCGGAATTGACCTCGACCTGGATGGGCGCACCTTCCAGACCAACCACTGCACACGTGTACACAGTTGCCAGCATAGCCATCCCCGCTGCCGTGCCTGTTTCGGATCATTCAGTTGAACCCGGCAAACATGCCCATTGAGACCCGCGGCAGTATAGCACGACTGTTTGGAATGACAATCGCGCCGGGAAGTTTGTAGCCTCATAGAAATCGGCACGTTTACGTAACGAATCTGACCCGAAATCTGCTCCACCGGTATCAGCGGAGGCGCATTATACAGGTAGAGAATCGCTTTGTTGTTGAGACGTGCTGGAGGTGAGGGTTCCGATGTCGAAATGGTTGTTCGGCGCAATGCTGTTGTTGCAGGCGCACTTCGCAGCATCATTCCTGGTGCCGCTCGATTCCGGTGCGCAGCGGGAGTTCGGCGGACTGCTGAAATGGGCATGGCCGTGGAGCGAGGGAGACAGTGGACCGCTTGGTCAGATACCGGGTGAGGGCACCGGGCTGCTGTTTGCCCTGATACTGGCGATGCTCGGCGCGACCGCGCTCGTCGCTGCGGTGCTCGCGGTCTTCGGGATCTGGGTGCCGCAATCATGGTGGCGTGTTCTGACGATCGGCGGGGCGATTGCCTCGATGCTCCTGATGCTGCTCTTCCCGGGATTCACGAAGATTATCCCGCTGGCGTTCGGCGGTCTGCTGATCTGGATCGCCTACAGCGAATGGCAGGTTGGCAGCTGGGCTGTCGCCGGGGATTAGGCCGCTCAGATAGTGGTCCGCCCTGGGTACGTCTCCAGACCCTCACCGACAATCCGGATTGCTCGCGTCAACGTCTCCGAGTCGAAGACGCAGGCGATCCGGACTTCCTGCTTACCACGTCCCGGTGTGGCGTAGAAGTCGCTCATCGGCGTGAGCATGACGGTTTCGTCGTTGACGGCGACGTCACTTAGCAGGAACGCTGCGAACGATTCGGCGTCGTCGACCGGCAGCTCGGCGACGACATAGAACGCGCCTCCCGGCGGATGTGCCACAACGCCCGGGATGTTCCCCAGTGCAGACAGTACCGCATCCTTGCGCTCGCGATAGGCCTCAACAACTGTGTCAACATACGGGCGAGGTGACGTTAGTGCGGAAACGACTGCTCGCTGATCAATCATCGGCACTGCCAGTCGGAGTTCGGCGAGCTCCAGCGCGGCATCCATAACCGCACGATTTCGGCTGGCGAGGCAGCCGATTCTCAGACCGCAGACGTTGAAGCGTTTCGAAACGCTGTCGATTACAACGGCATTATCGTCGAGCCCCGGAATTGCCAGCGCGGACGGTGCGGCTGGGCCATCGAATACGATTTCCCGATAGGTTTCGTCTGAAAGCAGGAAGAAGTCGTGCTCCACGGCGACTGCGCCGACCTTCTCCAGGTCATTCTGGCCGTATACTGTGCCGGTCGGGTTGCTCGGTGAACAGATCAGCATTGCGCGGGTATTGGGTGTGACGAGCTGGCGGACCGTATCTGCATCGGGTGGACCGAAGTCCGGTCCGGATGGAACCGGTATCGCGTTTAGCCCGGTCATCGCAAGCAAACCCTTGTAAGGGGCGTAAAACGGTTCCGGCATGAGAACGTCGTCACCGTGATCGCAGGTCGCCATGAGCGCCAGCAGGAGTGCTTCGCTCGCTCCGGCGGTGATCAGCAAATCCTCGCGTTCGAGATCAACTGAGTGGTGTGAAAAATAGATCTGCCAGGCGCTGACGGCGTCCGAGGCTCCTCGTGCTGGAGCGTAGACCAGTTCTTCGCTGGAGGCACGCTCAAGTAGATGCGTAATGCTCTCTGGAGGCGCGAGATCGGGCTGGCCGATGTTCAGTTGATGGACGTGAATCCCGCGTTCCTTTGCAGCGTCAGCTAGTGGAGCCAGTCGGCGAATCGGCGATGCCGGCAGGCTGCCTGCCCGGGCGGAGGGTGTCATGTCGCGCGATACCTTTGCCACGTTCCGGCTCCTTCCGAGTGGTTCTGATGTCCCCTGAATTGTGCCCGATCCGATGAATAAACGCAGCAGTGTTGCCGACCTCTTGCCGCAGGAATCAGACCGGGCTATGGTGGCGATGTTCGATTGATAACCGCTACGAAAATTATAGAGAGACTGGCTGGAGCACATGACTCTTACGACGACACACACGACCTTCAAACAGGAAGCGATCGCCGGGAAAGGAATGGTGACCTCGAACCATCCGATCGCCTCACTCGCCGGAACGGAGATGCTGATGACCGGCGGCAACGCAGTCGATGCTGCAATCAGCACGATGTTCACGTTGTCGGTCGTCGAGCCGATGATGACCACGATCTTCGGGGCCGGCTTCATCAACATCCGACTGGCAGACGGTACCGTCACGACGATCGATAACTACGCGACTGTTCCTGGCGCCGCCCGGGAAGACATGTTCAATCCGATCCCGGGTTCGCTTGAGAACGACGTTGAAGGCGATCTCAACAACACCGGCTACCTGGCCGTGGCGACCGGTGGAACCTTGCTCGGTTGGGCCGCGGCGATTGAAAAGTACGGCAATCTCACGCTCGAGCAGGTAATTGCCCCGGCGGTCCGGGCGGGTCGGCAGGGATTCCGGGTCAGTCCGTATCTCCGGGCGATGATCATCCAGTGCCAGGACCAACTGGCGCAGTTCCCGGCCTCGCGCGCGGTCTTCCTGCCGAACGGCGAAGCGCCGCAGGTAGGAGACATCATCAAGCGAACCGATTACGCGGACACGCTGGAGCAGATCGGCGTCCACGGCCCGGATTATCTCTACCGGGGTCCGCTTGGTGATGCAATCGTCGAAGACATGCAGCGTAACGGCGGCCTGATTACGAAGGAAGACCTGGAGTCGTACCAGATATTCGAGCGGGAACCGGTGACTGGAACGTATCGCGGTTACGACATCGTCTCGATGGCCCCGGCGTCGTCTGGTGGAACCCACATCATCCAGATGCTGAATATTCTCGAAGGCTACGAGATCGGGAAGATGGGTTTCGGGACGCCGGAGACGATGCACGTGATGGCCGAGGCAATGAAGATCGCCTTTGCCGATCGTTTCCAGTACATGGCCGATCCGGAGCGGACGACGATCCCGCTAAATTGGTTGACCTCTAAGGATTATGCGGCAGAACGCCGGGCGCAGATTGATCCGGCGAAAGCGCAGCAGTATCAGGCCGCACCGGCTCCAGACGGCGAAGGAGATTGCACCACACACTGCTGTGCCTCGGACGCCGAGGGCAATCTGGTAACAACGACCCAGACACTGAACAATGCCTTTGGCTCGCGCGTGACGGTTCCCGGGACCGGGATGATGCTGAACAACTGCATGCATCTGATGGATCCGAATCCGGGTCGGACCAACTCGATTGCACCGGGCAAGCGAATCCTCTCTTCAATGTCACCAACGCTCGTTATGAAAGATGGGCAGCCGTATCTGGCGATTGGGACGCCGGGTGGGGTTCGAATCTTCGGCTCGGTCATGCAGGCGATCGTCAATCTCATCGATCACGGCATGTCACTGCAGGAATCGGTCGAAGCTCCGCGGCTGTGGGATCGCGGCCCGGTTCTGGAAATCGAACAGGGTTTCCCGAATGTCGACGAACTCAAGGCGAAGCTGGAAGCACTCGGCCATGTCGTCGAAACACCGCTCAAGGTCGCTGGAGGGATGAACGGCATCCTGCGAAACCCGGAGACCGGAATGCTCCACGGCGCCGCCTGCTGGCGGGCGGATGGTGTACCGCTCGGCTTCTCCGGTGGCGATGCGCTCGTCGATGAAGAGTCCTTTGAGGCGGGTGTGCCGGTCTAGGGCAATCGCGCGCTCGGGAAATTCTCACGTGTCTGCAACGTTGCACGTCTTATTCTCAAAGGCGCGCGAGCGCCTTATGAGAATAGCGTGGGGCGAAAGAGCGTGAGATGAAACGATGGTCGGACCTCGAGCATCAGGAGCCTGAACTTGCAGAAGCTGGTCGCCAGCTTTTCTACCAGTTCGGGGTGGGTCTGGGATTCCTGGCGACGGTACGGAAGGATGGCGGACCGCGATTACATCCAATCTGCCCGATCATCACGAATGGGGGCCTGTACGGGTTTATCGTCCCGTCGCCGAAGCGTGGCGATCTTCACAGGGATGGCAGGTACGCGTTGCATTCTTTTCCCCCTGCGGACAATGACGATGAGTTCTACGTCGCGGGACGAGCTCGGGTGGTCAATGATCCTGGTACGATCAGGGAAGTCGATGAGGCCTATCAGAACGAGGTATCTCCTGAAGAGGAGCTGTTCGAGTTCCTGATCGAACGTTGCCTGCTGGCGCGCTACCGGGAGCGGGGAGCGTTTCCACCAACCTATACGAACTGGCGTGCTGACCAGACTCTTTAACCCGTTCGGGACGATTTCGATACAATCGGGTTGGGAAAGATGTTCGCTTTCAGGGAGGCTTAATGCCGGACGAGACAGCCGTACAGTTCCAGTCGACAGACTC
>SLMJ01000113.1 GCA_007133615.1 Thermomicrobiaceae bacterium
CAACAGATCGTCCACGACGCGCTTCACGATCATCTCACCGGTCGTCCCAACCGTATTACATTTGCCGAACGAGTAACCCAGGCGCTCAGTCACGCGAAGAAGCATGACGACTACGATTTCGCCGTCCTGATGCTGGATATTGACCAGTTCAAGATTGTGAACGAGGGGCTCGGGCATAACGCGGGCGATCAGATGATCATCGCGCTTAGCGACAGGATTGCCTCGGTTATCGAATCAACCGACACGCTGGCCAGGCTTGGTGGCGATGATTTCGGGGTGATCATCGAGGACGTCCACAGTCCGTATGACGTCGCCCGGGTAGCCCGGCGAATTCACCGGGCAATGCAGGAACCGATTCTGCTCAGTCGACAATCAATTACCCCGACCGCGAGCATCGGCATCGTTATCAACAGCAGTGAATACACCAGCGCTGAGGCGATCATTCGCGACGCGGACACCGCTATGTATCGCGCCAAGGAACGAGGTCGCGGACAATACGAGATCTTCGATCCCGAGCTTCACCTCGTTGCCGTCAATCGTCTGACCCTGGAAGCAGAGATTCGGCGTGCCATCACTGAGGGCGAGTTCCGCGTTCACTACCAACCGATCATCGAAATCGAAACAGGCCGAATCGGTGCCGGTGAAGCGCTGGTGCGCTGGCAACATCCAACCATCGGCCTCGTCGGTCCCGGGTACTTCCTGGATGTCGCCATCGAAGCGCAACTAATGGAAGAAATCGGTGACTTCGTCCTGCGTACCGCGATCGCGACAGCGTATCGCTGGAAAGAGCTTGCAAACGCGGCCGGGTATCGTCCGCCCAGCGTGACGGTTAATCTGGACGAGCGCGAACTGATGTCATCGACACTCGTCGAACGCATCGAGACACTGCTGAACACTTACAACCTCGAGCCGTGGATTCTCGTCGTCGAAGTCACCGAGCGGGCACTTGCTGGCAATGGCACGATTCCAATCCAAACGCTGAATCAGATCGCGGAACTCGGCATCCGGATCGCGATCGATGACTTTGGCGTCGGGTACTCGACATTTGCGATTCTGCAGCAGTTACCGGTCAGTTTTCTGAAACTCGATCGCTCGATCGTCAACCCGGCCAGCGACCGGAAATACTCGGACGCCATTCTCCGATCGATCAGCTCACTCTCGGACGAACTCGGCATCCGGACAGTGGCGGAAGGAATAGAATCGGAAAGCCAGTTGGACCTGGCAAGAAACGTCAACATCAGCTTCGCGCAGGGATACTATCTGGGACATCCCGCGCCGGAGGCCGAAGTTACCGCAGCGTTTCAGAAAATCCTGGAATCGCATGGAAACGATGCCGGAGGCCGCTGATTGCGCCCCTCGCTCCGTGTCACTGGACGTTCACCCCTGAGGTCAGCGACAATTCTCAAACATTGCGTTGAATTTCGCCGTTAGATCGGGCATACCTGACTGCGGCTCCCCGGACCAGACATCTCGGGGATGAGTTGTCTGCAGACCGTCGAGAGCGGAGTTGGCTTCATCGTGAACACCGAGTTGCTACCAGTGATCAAAAAGGTGCTGGACGCGATGCCCGGAGCAGTCGTCGTTGCTGACGAGCGCCTGAGCATCTTGTGCGCAAACCCGCAAGCAAACGAACTGATCGGGCGCCAACCCGGTGAGGCACAGGAACAACACGCAAGCCAGCTTTTTGCCCCCGAGAGTCGACAGACGTTCGAATCGATGGTGGGGTCACTGTTTTCCGGTGAGACGGAGCAGGACACCCGGGAGATGAAAGTTCTCCGGGCTCAGGGAGCGAGTTTTCCCGGTGAGGTCGACGTCGATACCCTCTCGCTGAACGGAAACGAACTTGCGCTCATCAGCATTCGCGATGTCTCCGGCCACCGGCGCATTCAGAACGAACTCCGAACGAGTCAAATGCTACTCGCCGAGGCGCAGCGAGTCGCTCAGCTGGGAAGCTGGCGCTGGGACATCAGCGACAACGTGGTCCACTGGTCCAACGAACTTTTCCGCCTGTTTGGTGGTGAACCATCCAACGAGCCAATCGCATACGAGGAGTATCTGTCGTACGTCCACCGGGCAGACCGGGAACGGGTTCACAGCACCATCTCGGATGCAGTGAAAAAGCGCGCTCCCTTTGATATGGAGCACCGCATTGTCCGGCCGGACGGCGTTGTTCGGCTTATCTATAGTCAGGGAGCACCTGGGCTCGATGAATCCGGCGAACTGGTCAGCCTGATCGGCACCGCACAGGATGTGACCGAACGAAAAGCGAACGAGGCACAGGCATTTCAGCTCGCCCTGGAGCAAGCGGCCCGGCACGAGGCGGAGCGAACCAAGGAGCGCTTTCAGTTTCTCGCGGAGGTGAGTGAAGCGCTGTCGACCTCGCTGGAGTACCAGGCAACACTCAATAAACTCATGCGGCTGATCATCCCAGCTCAGGCCGACTGGTGTACCATCAACACAATTGATGATCAGGGGCACATCGAACGAGTTGCCGTCGCCCATCGGGATCCAGACAAGCAATGGATTCTCGAGTCGATCAGGGATCGCGATTACCTCCCGCATGGCGACCCGACGCACCCATTGACTGCGGCACTGCAGGAAGCGCGACCGCAACTCCATACTCACGTTACCGACGAAATGCGTCAGCGCATGGCGCGAAGCCCGGAACATCTCGAACTGTCGCGAAAACTCGGACCCACATCGGCCATGCTGGTGCCACTCATCGCGCGAGGACGGGCATTCGGGATCGTGACCTTCGGTATGTCGGATTCAGGTCGTCACTACACAGACGAAGATCTCCAGCTTGCGATCGAAGTAGCCCATCGGGCGGCGGTCAGTATTGATAACGCCTACCTCTACCACGAGGCGCAGGAGGCAGCCCGGGCACGGGAAGAGTTCGTCTCACTGGTGTCGCACGAGCTGAAAACGCCCCTCACAGTCATAAAAGGGTATATCCAGGTCATGGAGCGCTACCTGGAGAAGCCGGATTGGGAGCGGGATCGAATCCGCACAACCCGGGAGCGACTCTCAACGCAGGTCGAACGGCTGGAACTGCTGGTTTCCGACATTCTGGATGTCTCACGCATGCAGCGCGGGCGGCTCGATCTCAACGTCGTACCGGATACCGATCTCGTTGAACTGGCGCGACAGGTCATGGAGCGCTTTGACGACGCCATTGAACGCCGCCCCGACCATGTCCTCAGAATCCGGGCCGATGGACCGGTCTACGGCAGCTGGGATCCCTTACGGCTGGACCAGGTGTTCTCCAACCTGCTGTCCAACGCGTTGAAGTACTCACCCGACGGAGGACCGATCGACGTATACATTCAGGAAGACCCCTCCCAGGCAATTGTCAAGGTTCGCGACAGCGGGGTGGGGATCTCCGCAGAGGAACAGGATTCCCTGTTTCAGCCGTTCCAGCGCGGTGCTGCGGCGGCACGTGGAATCAGCGGGACAGGACTCGGGCTCTACATCACGAAGCAGATCATCGAGCAGCACGGCGGGTGGATCGGTGTTGATTCGGCACCCGGGCAACCGACGACCTTCGAGTTCACGCTCCCGCTGAAGCCCGAACTCTCAGATCAGCAAGCAGATAACCGGGGCATCATTACCTGAGCAGCGCGGCCACCTCATGTACAATTCGAAGTGCAACGGAGAGTGGGACGCGTCGATCGATGCGTCGCGCTCCTGGCGCGCACACGCCCCCGTAGTTCAGGGGATAGAACGGCGGCCTTCTAAGCCGCATGTCGCAGGTTCGAGTCCTGCCGGGGGCACCAGTCCAGTATCACGCCCAGTGAGCCGGTTCGAAGCCAGAGCAACGGAGTGTCTTTGTGCAGGTAAGACTCCTGTATTTCGCGATCGTCCGGGAAGTGCTTGGTCGGTCGGAGGAAACGCGCACGGTCGATCCCGGATGTACGCTGGAGCAGTTGTTCGATCAGGTCGCTGAAGATCAGCCGGCAATGAGACGCCTTCGCCCTTCCCTGATGTTCATGGTAAATGAAGAATACGCGAAGCCGGACTACCACGTTCAGGACGGCGACGAAATCGCCCTCATTCCGCCGGTCTCAGGCGGCGAACAGAAGCGGTTCCTCGTCACCGCTGCCCCTGTCTCTGAGGATCAGGTTTCCAGGATGGTCGCGACCCCGGAAGCCGGGGCCATCGTGACCTTCGTTGGCACGGTGAGAAACAACGCTCGCGGTCGCGCGGTCCAGAGTCTGGACTATGAAGCCTATCCTCCTGCCGCAGAACGGATGCTCCGCCAGATCGGTGACGAAATCGCTGAAAAATGGGGGCTTGATCAGTGCGCGATCGTGCACCGGATGGGACACCTGTCGGTCGGTGAGGCGAGCGTCGCGATCGCCGTCGCCTCGGCGCATCGTGGCGATGCCTTCGACGCCTGTCGATACGCCATCGATCGGATCAAGGAAATCGTGCCGATCTGGAAAAAAGAATTTTACGAGGACGGCGAAACCTGGGTCGGCAGCGAAGCCGACTACCAGGCAGCGTTCGGCACCTCCGGTCGGGCGACCCAGACCGATTGACGAGGCAAAACAGCCCTGCAGAAAAAGACCCCGACCGAAGCCGGGGCCCTGTCTGTTTTCTCTGATGTTGAAATCGCCCGGTTGGCTACTCGTCCTCGCCGAGGTCCTTGACCATCCCGAACTCCTGAGACGTTATCCGGAGAAGCAAGTCACCGTCTTCGACACGATCGACGATTTCACCCGGAAATTGTTTCTGCTTCTTGAAGATGAGTCCGTGCTCGATGGTGAGGAACTCCACGCCTCCATTGGCCGCAAAGCTTACCTCGGCGACTTCTCCAAGTTTCGATCCGTCTGAATCCTTGACTGACATCCCTTTTTCGACCGGCATCCGGTCAGCAGGGGGCGCTTCCCCTGGAGATGCAGTCGGTGTATCGGCGCTCGCCGCAACCAGGTCGGAACGGTTGATCACGCCGACGAGGCTGCCGTTCTCGTCTACCACCGGTACCTGCTCGACATTAATGTCGCCGCCAAGCGCTTCGTAAGCCTCCTGAGCCGATTGCGTGTTCTGGACGCTCGGGACGTCACTGGACATGAACTCACTCACCGGTTTCTCGAATTCTTCATCGCTCAGGTTCAGCAAAGCGTTGCGCTTTATGATCCCGATTAGCGCTCCATTGTCCACCACGAGCAGCGAACGGGTTTCGTTTGTGTCCATACGCCGTCTCGCGTGGGAAGTCGGTTCCGACGATTCAATGCTGTCAACCTCGGCAGCATAGAGTTCATCAAGCGTGCTGACCGACATGTTAGTTCCTTTCCTTAATCGACGGTCATTGCCGATTGGTCGATTCGCACGTTCTAACGCAATGACCGGTACTGATTTGTGCAAGCTCTGTGCCGCGGCGCACGCCTTTCGCTTGACGCGCCCGTCGTATTGCAGAAAACCGGCAGCCGCACTACGATGTTTCCGATCAACTCGAAAAGCGCTCCGGCGGAAACCAGCCGGACAGAATGAAAGGGCCCATGATGGCGGATCAGGAACTAATGAAGCAGATGATGCAGGCCGTGGACGATGCCCACGACGAGATCGTCGAGCTCTGTCAGGAGATCGTCCGGGTTCCTTCCGTGAGCTTCGGCGATCCGGACAGCGGCGATGAACTTCCCGCCGCCGAGCTAATTCAGGCGAAGCTGGCGAAGGATGGAATCGATGCCGATATCTACAAGCCGCGTCCGAACCGGG
>SLMJ01000003.1 GCA_007133615.1 Thermomicrobiaceae bacterium
ACCGGTGGAGTCTCCGAACGAAGCGCACGACGACCGTGGCTGGTGATTGCCGGCTGGATCGTGGCACTGGCGGTTGCAATCGTCGGCGCGACCCAGTTGCAGACAACCGTCGAGGGCGAATTCACCAATGGTGCCGAAGCTGCTCAGGCAGAGGCGCTCATCCAGGAGCGAATCAGTGACGAGTCACCGGTAACCGAGACGGTTATCGTCCGCTCCGACTCATACGACGTTTCAGATTCCGCATTTCAGGAACACGTGACCACCGTCTCCTCCGAGATTACTGGCCTGGACCAGGTAGTAACCAGCGTCACATCGTATTACGACCTCGCCCAGGCAGGAGTCCAGGGAATCGACTCGATGGTGTCCGACAGCGGTCAGTCGCTGCTTGTGCAGGTGGAACTCGGCACTGATGCTGAACATGCAGAGAGCCACGCATCTGCCTATCTGGACACGATCAGCTCGCTCAACAACGAATCCTTCGAGGTTCTGACGGTCGGCCACGTCAGCGCAAACGATGAGATTATGGCGATCGCCAGTGAAGACCTGGGGATGGCCCAGAACTTCGGGCTGCCCGCCGCGCTGGTCGTCCTCATCGTGGTCTTTGGCGCTCTCATCGCCGCGGGAGTCCCGATCATCGTCGGGTTGCTGGCAGTAAGCACCGCGCTGGGACTGGCAGCGGGAATCAGTCAGTTCTTCGAGCTCGACTTCTTCGTTACGAACATGATCGCAATGATCGGCCTCGCCGTCGGCATTGACTATTCGCTATTCATCATCGAGCGGTATCGTGAAGAACGACGCAACGGAGTCGAAAAACTTGCGGCGATCTCGATCGCCGGATCAACCGCATCCAAGGCTGTGGTCTTCTCGGGGCTGACCACGACCATGGCGCTGGTTGGACTCTTCATGATCCCAATGACGACGTTCCAGAGCCTCGCAATCGGCGCAATTCTGGCGGTCGCAACGTCTATCCTTGCTGCGCTGACGCTGATTCCGGCGATGCTGGCCCTGCTTGGTGACCGTATCAACTGGCCACGACGCAAGAAAGCGGAGCAGGCGCCGGTCTCCTCCGATGCTCAAACCGGATTCTGGGCGCGGATCACCCGGGGCGTCATGCGCCGCCCTGCCATCTCGGCAATCCTGGCAACGACGATTCTGCTGCTGGCGTCGCTGCCCATCTTCAACCTGTCGACGGGTCAGACCGGCTTCGATGCGCTGCCGGATAGCGATATCAAGACTGCGTTCGAAGTGCTCAGCGACGAGTTCTACGCAGGCACACTGATGCCGGTGGAGATCGTCATCGACGGCAACACCAACGATGAAGCGGTGATGGCAGGCGCTGAATCGCTGATCGCCGACCTCCACGATGATCCGGCCTTCGGTATGGCATCGCTCGAAGTAAGTGAAGCGAATGATCTGGCCGTGATCACGGTGCCGATGCAATCCGATATCAACTCTGACGAGTCATCTGCTGCAATCGATGAATTGCGCGGCCATCAGATCCCGGAGACGTTCGCCGAAGTGCCGGCAACGGTCCTGGTTGGTGGCGGGGCGGCGTTTGTCGATGACTTCAACAGCATGCTGAACTACTGGATGCCGATCGTCTTCGCGTTCGTACTCGCAATGGCCTTCATCGTGATGACGGTCGCGTTCCGATCGATCGTCATCCCGTTTGTCTCGATCTTCATGAATCTGCTGTCAGTCGGAGCTGCCTACGGACTGCTGGTCCTGGCGTTCCAGGAGGGCCACGGTCAGTTCCTTGGATTGACGCACACACCGGTCATCGAAGCCTGGATCCCGGTGTTCCTGTTCTGTGTCCTGTTCGGGCTCTCGATGGATTATCACTTCTTCCTGCTGAGCCGGATTCGGGAGTACTTCGACCAGACCGGCGACAACGATGAAGCCGTAGCACGAGGACTGCAGTCGACCGGGAAGATCATTACAGGAGCCGCGATGATCATGGTTGTCGTCTTCAGCGCATTCGCAGCGGGTCGGCTGGCGGAACTGCAACAGCTCGGATTCGGGCTGGCTGTCTCGGTATTCGTCGACGCGACGATCGTCCGTTCGGTTCTGGTGCCGAGTCTGCTGAAGATGATCGGCAGAGCGAGCTGGTATCTACCGGCCTGGCTCTCCTGGGTGCCGAACATCGCGATCGAAGGCAAGCAGCCCCGGATTCCGACGAACGAGCCGTCAGCACCAGTGGCACCAGCACCGGGTGGCGACGACTAAACCTCAATCAGGCACCCCCTCAACTCCCTCTCTCGAACGGCCGGGGCTCCCCACCCGGCCGTTTCTGGCAGTGGTAGCCTGGTGAGTTTCATGCTATTCTGAGCGCATCAGGGCTCCAGCGGAATTACCCGAACGCAGCACAATCGTTCTTTTGTGGGCACCATCATCCTTTATGCATGGAGGACAGATATGTCCGTTGCCAAAGCCGGTACGCTCGCCACGATGGAACTGGTCAAGCGCTTCGAGGATTCGTATAACCGTCATGATCCAGACGCTTTGATGGCCGATATGACAGACGATTGCGTATTCGAGCATGTCGCGCCAGATGGAAAGAGTTTTGGTCGATTTGAAGGGTATGAACAGGTTCGAGGTTTCTGGGCCAGTCTGCCCGCGAACATGCCAAACTACCACTTCGAGACCGAAGATGTTTTCGCAACCGACGATCGCTGTGCGTACCGCTGGATCCTGACATTCGACTTGCCGGATGGGACCCAGGCTGTTCATCACGGAGTCGACATCTACACGATACGAGATGGAAAGATCTCCGAGAAGTACACGTACGCTTCACTTCTCTAGTTACACGGAGCCCTGTTGATCGGGGGCCGGGATCTATCGATGCTGATCATCTTCCTGGTCCCCGCTGTTACTGGAACCTTTCCAGAAAACTCCGAGTGCACGATTGAACGCCCAGGACTTTAGACGCTCCAGGTACTCCATCCATCGGGTAATCCAGTGCTCCTCACCCAGGCGAGTCTTGGCTTCGTTCCAGCCCTTTTCAGCCCCTGCAGAACGCATGTTGGACAGGCGCATCAGTTCGACCTGCCTGAGCACGACGCTCTGTCGGAGGAGTGGAACAGGCCTCACCAGACGGATGATTCGCGTTGATTTGAGCACCTCATGCAGCAGCGGGAAGGAGAACAGCACGATGAGCACCGAAAGCCACATGTTCTTCGTCGTCTGCCAGCGGTCACTCGAGATTGCCAGGTAAAAGCCGTACTCCATCACGAAGACTGTCCAGACAACCCAGTCTGCAACGACAAATCCCCAGTGCTCCCACTCGAACCAGTACGCAGCAGTCAGCGGAATCGTGGCGAGCGCGGAAATGATCACCAGGTATTTGAAAATCTCGGAAATGAGATCTTCTTTGGACTCTTCCAGTTCCAGTCGCCGCATTCGCTCCCCAGGCTTCGCAAACAGTCACGTACCTGCCTGTCAGAAGCGCAGAACCCCTGCCAGCATCTCTGCACCGCGCACACTCGCCGCCGTGGTTCGGTGCTAGACTTCCCGTATCATCGAAAGACTACGCAGAAAGAGGCCACCGCAATGTTGAAGGTCAAGGTCAACAGTAGAAATCAGATCGTTATACCCGCTGAAGCGCGTAAAAAGCTCGGGATAAAGCCGGGGGAAGAACTCGTCCTGGACGTGGTTGCCGGTGCTCTTGTCCTGGTTCCAGCGAGGGATACAAATGCCAGCGCATTGAAAGGACTGGGCAGAGACGTATGGGGCCCTATCGATGTTGACGATTGGATCGACCAGGAACGAGAATCGTGGGAGCCGTAGACATCAGCAGAACTAACAGGGTTGTAGCGATCGACACACCAGTGTTCATCTACTTCCTGGAGGATCATGCAGAGTATTCGGCTGCAGCTGAGCACATCCTGGTTGATCTGCCGGGCGATGATGATCAACTCCTGACATCTGTCCTGACGATTGCGGAAGTGGCAACTGGACCGTACAGGGACGAGAAGCCATCCCTGGCGATTGCTCATGCCGCTCGAATTCGAATGATAGGCAACTTGCAGGTCCGCGACGTTGACTCGGACATTGCCCAGGCCGCCGCCCGAATTCGCGCACGATACGGCGTCCGACTACCGGATGCGATTCACCTGGCAACTGCAGTGCAATCCGACGCAGATGTCTTCATTACGAACGATCGTCGGCTGCAGCAATTCACTGAACTCCGCGTTCGACTACTGAGCGATTTCGTGCACTAGACAATCGAACCGGAACCAGGCGCCAGGCAGCTCCCGATTCGGTTATGATGCTCTTGCAAGAGGCGTTCGAAGCCGAAAATGGAAGGGGTGACGAAGATGTCAGATGGATTCTCTGCGAGCATCCAGCCATCCGCAACGCACACCGCGATTCGTGTTCGCGATATCAATAAGGCGCTGGAGTTCTATTCCGAACTCATCGGATTGCCGGTCACCCGGGTACGTGGCCCGAAAGACAATCCGGACTCGGTCTGGGTTCCCGGCCTGCAACTTGTCGTTGATCCGGACGTCAAGTCGGGAACGAACCTGGACCACGCCGCGCTCGGGATCCGCAATATCGATGACGTTTGCAAGCGCCTGGACGATGCTGGCTACAAAGCGGCCACGCCACTTACCGAAGTTCAGCCCGACGACCAGGGCGGTCGTCACCTGAAAATGGCCTTCTACCACGATCCGGAAGGCAACAAAGTCGAGCTACTCGTGTATCTCGACGAGTAGACCAGCTTCACGATTTTCTCACGGGTAAAGGGGTATTATTGGGTGGGCACCGGTATATGGTCCCGCCCGTTCATTTCTGCCACTGATCTGGCATTCAGACAGGCATGGCGGTGACCGCGAAGTCATCAAACAATATCAATGCTGAACTCGATTCTCCCCAGTCCCGGGCGAAGCCTTCGCCCGCAAGCGCACAGCGGACAGGGGCAGAAACGATCGGTGCCATCCGACTGATCCGGATCATTGGGATGGCATTGGGTCTGACCGGGCTGTTTCTCATTCCACAATTTCTGATCCACATTCCAACCGGGATCATTGCCCCGATTAGTGCCGGCATTACCACTGGCGGGATCATGAAGGTCCGACCACATGAGTCGCTGATCATCGGCCTGACGCTGTTCCTGGTCATCTTTCTTCCGGCACCGCTCGCATATCATTTTCTCGGGGTTGCGAACCATTTGCCGTTTGTGGCGATCCTGGTGTTTTCATTCGTGTTCGGCGCCTATTACGGCACGCTCATCGGCGTCTTTTCCTGGATCGGTTCACGAATCAACCAGTCGAAGATCGGCGGTTGATCAGCCTGGATGCGCCGGAGACAACGTCAGCGTTGATCGGGTGATATCTTCCACCGCTGCAGGTGTCCAGGGTACGGATATCCCCTGTCCTCGCTGCCAGACCGGAATCTGATCGTCATAGTGCGGCGACATCGGGTTGCCGGACTGCCCCCCGAGAATTACGAAACGGGCGTCGTCCCATTCACCGACTTCGATCACTGTTCGCGCGGTTGCGATGGATCGCACCCGGTCGAGGGGCTCGAGCGGCATCACTCCGGCAGCGTGGATGGTATTGGTATCCCCACCGATTGTATACGGCCCACGATTGAACACAGCGTCCAGCGGACCACGACCTGAACGGTTCTGCAAACGCAGCGGACGCACTCTGCCCCAGTTCCACCGGCGTGTATGGGGACCAAA
>SLMJ01000093.1 GCA_007133615.1 Thermomicrobiaceae bacterium
ATTCGGTGGAGAATTCCGCTATGATCGAATTTGCAACGACGAACATGTGTTCGATCAGCGGAAGGATACCGACAATGACCGCGCCAATCTCCATTGTGACGCTTGGTGTTGAAGATGTTGCCCGTTCCAGACGGTTCTACGAAGAAGGTATGGGCTGGCCGGTCTCCAGTGACTCCGGTGAAGAGATCGTATTCTTGAATCTGCCAGGTACCGTTCTCGCGCTCTATTCGTACGACGACCTGGCTGAAGAGACCGGTCTGCCGATGACACGCGGCCTCGGGTTCGGGGGAATCACGCTGGCTCAGAATTTCAGAACGAAGGAAGAAGTCGATCACGTAATGGAGACCGCCCGTTCCGCAGGAGCGTTGATTCTGACTCCACCGGTCGATCGGCACTGGGGCGGCTATTCTGGATACTTTGCTGATCTGGATGGGTACCCCTGGGAAATCGCCTGGGGACCGGATTTTTCCTACAACGAAGATGGTACCCTGAGCATGAGTTAGTGACCGATAGTCCGGCTGGAAGCCGGACTCGCTGGAGCATCCGGAACAATGTCGCGAAACCAGTTGATAATGTGGGCCGGTGTCGGGGCGTTTGTGGGCCTGGGAGTCGGTGCAATCAACGAAAACATCCCGGTCTGGGTCCTTTTCGGAATGGCCCTGGGGATCGGCATGGGCTACTTCTCGGCGAAGTTTGACCCGGAGACGCGCGATTGATCAGCAGCACGGTCACCCATAAATCTGCAATCAGGAGGAGACACGGATGACTGATCTGTTCGATCAGCCGCGAGAAGGTGGGCCCGTTTGGGAGCCGAGTCAGCAGCACCTGGACCGCAGTCGACTGCTCGATTTCATTGACGCGCATGATCTGGATTCCTACGAATCCCTGCTCGAGCAGGCCGATCGTGATCCGGCCTGGTACTGGGATGCCGTTGTGGATCATCTCGAGCTGGAGTGGTTCCGCCGCTACGATCAGGTCCTGAATCTGGATGACGGCTACCCCTGGGCGAAGTGGTTCGTCAATGGCCGCTACAACTACGTTCATGATGCAGTCGACAAGCGCGCAAGTGGACCGGAATCAGGCAAGACTGCGATAGTCTGGGAAGGCGACGGCGGCGAGGTACGGAGCTTCACATTCGCCGAACTTGCTGCCGAGACGGATCGCGTGGCCGCCGGACTTCGCAACCTCGGCGTCGGGAAGGGTGACGCAGTCGGGATCTTCATGCCGATGCTCCCCGAAACGGCAATCGCCACACTCGCCTGCAGCAAGATCGGCGCGATCTTCGCCCCGATCTTCTCTGGATATGGCGCAGAGGCAGTTGCCAATCGACTTCAAGACTGCAATGCAAAGGTCCTGTTTACTGCGGATGGCTTCTACCGCCGGGGCAAGCAGATCCCAATGAAGCCAACCGCGGACGCCGCCGCGAAACTTGCGGAATCAGTCGAGCATCTCGTCGTATATCAACACACCCGGGGAGAGATCGAGTGGTTCGAGCCCCGGGATGTCTGGTGGCAGGAGCTCTCTGGCGACACTCCTAAGACCGAAGAGACGTCCAGCGACGATCCCTACATGATCATCTACACGTCTGGAACGACCGGTCGGCCAAAGGGCGCCGTGCACGTCCACGCCGGGTTCCCGGTTAAAGCCGCCCACGATCTCGCCTTCTGCTTTGATCTGCAGGACGATGACACCCTGCTCTGGATCACCGATCTCGGCTGGATGATGGGTCCGTGGGCAATTCAGGGCACACTGCTGAACGGCGCAACCCTGGCAATGTTCGAAGGCACGCCGGATTACCCCAAACCAGACCGGATGTGGGAGCTCACGGCACGACATAATGTCTCCGTGCTGGGTGTCTCCCCAACCGCCATCCGGGCGTTGATGAACCAGGGTGATGACTGGCCCGGAAGGCACGATCTCAGTAACCTGCGGGTCTTCGGGTCAACTGGCGAGCCGTGGAATCCGTGGCCCTGGCTCTGGTTGTTCGACGTCGTTGGCCAGCGTCGTTGCCCGATCATCAACTACTCCGGTGGCACGGAGATCTCTGGCGGGATTGTCGGTTGTGTGACGATCAAGCCGCAGAAACCGTGCGCGTTCACCGGCCCGGTCCCCGGGATGAATGTGGATGTGCTTAACGAAGCCGGTGACCCGGTTCGCGGTGAGGTTGGCGAACTCGTCGTCAAGCACCCCTGGGTCGGGATGACGAACGGCTTCTGGCGCGATCCCGACCGTTATCTCGAGACATACTGGTCACGCTTCGAGGACACCTGGGTTCACGGTGACTGGGCGCTGGTAGATGACGACGGCTTCTGGTACATCCTTGGCCGCTCCGACGACACGATCAAGACTGCTGGCAAGCGGGTCGGCCCCGCCGAAGTCGAATCGGCGGCCGTTGCTCATCCAACCGTCCGGGAGGCTGCCGCGATCGGCGTGCCGGACGAGCTCAAGGGTGAGAAAGTCGTCGTCTTTGCGGTCATCAACGACGACAGTGACGAATCTGATGAGCTGCGCGAGGAGATCCGTAATCTGATAACCGATCATCTCGGCCGGCCGCTGCGTCCGGATGCGGTCTACTTCGTCGATGATCTCCCGAAGACCCGCAACGCCAAGATCATGCGCCGGGTGATCAAATCGACCTATCTGAAGCAGGATGCCGGAGATCTCTCCGCGTTGGAGAATCCGGATGCGGTTGAAGGAATTCGGGAAGCCAGATAATCGAGCGTGATGACGAGCGAGATCAAGATTCGAGCGATCCCGGATATCGCGCAGGTTCACACGCATATCGTCGACATCTATCGGACCGTCTTCGCGTTGCCGCCGTACAGTGAACCGCCCGAGATGGCCGATGCCTTCAGGCAGCGTCTGCTTGATGAGCACGCCAGGCGGGACGGCTTCCGTTTCCTGGTTGCGTTGCATGATAGCCGAATGATCGGCTTCGCCTATGGTTATCACAGCGCACCCGGTCAGTTCTGGCACGACAACGTGCGGGAGGCGCTCGACCAGAACGTCGCCGCTGACTGGATGGAAGACGCCTTCGAATTCGTCGAGCTTGCCGTCCTGCCCAACTATCAGGGCTCCGGCACGGGGTCGCGTCTCCAAGAAGAGTTACTCCACGATTTGCCAGAGCGAACCGCGATTGCGACGACTGTTCGCGATGATAATCCGGCGCTCGGTTTCTATCTCCGTCGAGGCTGGAAACCGCTGCGGGACGACTTCTATTTCCCCGGCGTCGAGATCCCCCAGGTGATTATCGGCCGCAGGCTTCATCCTGCCCCGACGGCCAGCTGATAACCCCTGTGTGCTATGCTCCAGCGTGGTCTAGTGACGTCAATCGGCACCGGTTGATTATGCTACACTCTGGTTGAAAAACTGTGTCTGGAGCGGGAAAATCGCTTCCTTTCCGGACTCGACCTATGCGGAACTGACGCGTACTGAGAGGACGATCATGGCCGATGGAAATCTGACCGAGGAACAGATCCGGGAACTCCTGGAATCGGTGGAGGATCCCGAGTTCGGGCAGAGCATTGTCGACCTCGGCATGGTCAAGGAGATTCAGGTCGACGAAAACACCGCCCACGTTGATTTCCAGCTGCCGACACCGGCCCATCCGGCTCGTGCTGAAATGGAACGCCAGATCAGAGCCATCCTGGCCGACAAGCTCGATGTCACCTCAGTGGTGATGAATACGACCTGGAATGTGCGCCCCAGCGGGGCCGGTTCACCGAATGCCGAAGCGCTGCCGACGGTGAAGAACACGGTCGCCGTGGCCAGTGGGAAAGGCGGAGTTGGCAAATCCACCGTTGCGGTCAATATGGCGATTGCCCTGGCGCAGGACGGCGCCCGGGTCGGCCTGCTCGATGCCGACGTCTACGGACCGAGCATCCCGATCATGATGGGGCTCAACACGCGCCCGGTGCTGAACAATGAGCGAATCGTTCCGCTGGAGGCGTTCGGGCTCAAGATGATGTCCATTGGTTTCCTGATGGACCCGGACAAAGCGCTGATCTGGCGTGGGCCGCTGGTTGCCCAGTTGATTACCCAGTTCCTCAAAGATGTCGAGTGGGGCGATCTTGATTACCTGATCATCGATATGCCACCTGGAACTGGTGACGCCCAGCTTACCCTCGTGCAGCAGATTCCGCTTTCCGGCGCGGTTATCGTTACCACGCCGCAGGACATCGCCCTGGCCGACGCGATCAAGGGCCTGGCCATGTTCCAGGAGGTCAAGACTTCGATTCTCGGCATTGTGGAGAACATGAGCTACTTCGCCTGCCCGCATTGTGGCGAAGCCAGCGAGATCTTCGGCTATGGCGGTGGCGAGCGAACCGCCGAGAAGTACGAGGTTCCGCTGCTCGGACAGATCCCGCTGGAACTTTCGATCCGACAGGGTGGCGACATCGGGCATCCGGTGGTCGTCTCTGATCCGGATCAACCAGCAGCCCAGGCATTTCGGTCCTCGGCCCGGAGAGCAGCGATCAATCTGGCGAAGGATGCACAGGAGAAGCCACGGCGGCCAAAGATCATGCTCAAAAAGGCGCAGTAGGCTCTCGCAACTCAGTTCCAGTCTTCAAAGGAGCCGCACCAATGTATGACGCGATTATCGTCGGCGGGCGCGTTGCCGGGGCAACCACTGCGCTGCTGCTGGCCGAGCAGGGACGATCCGTTCTGTTGCTCGACAAGGACCGCTTCCCGAGCCCGGTGCTTTCCACCCACGTTTTCTTCACTGATTCGCTTGATATCTTCGAGCGAATCGGCGTGCTGGATGAGATTCTCGCGATTAACGCCCCGCGGTTGACCCGTATGCAGTTTCCCTACGTCCAGGGTGAGTTTCCCGAGGTCAACGGACGCGACTACGCGCTTTGTATCCGGCGGGAGACGCTGGATACCATCCCGCTGGACGCCTGCAAGCGTCACCCGAACATCGACGTGCATACCGAAACCCGAGTTACCGGCCTGACCTGGGATGGTGAGCGGGTCGATGGCGTGCGTTATCAACCTCGTGGCTTCAGTGAGGAGTCGACGGCGTCCGCTCGAATTGTGATTGGCGCTGACAGCCGGCATTCACTGGTTGCCCGGGAAGTTCGGGCTGACGCCTACGACGAAGTTCCGCCGTTGTTTGCCTGGTATTACGGCTATTTCCGGGATGTGCCGCTGGATGAACCGCCGAGCGTCTTTGCCGCCCGGACCTCGCTACCGGAAGTCGAGGCGGAGTACGCGGCTGCTTTTGTCTTTCCCTGTGATGACAACCTGACGCTGGTCGGGTTCGGAGTCCAGCGGGACCGGTTCGATGCGTTCCGGGAAGATCATCGGGGTAACTACTTCAAGGGCCTGCAAACGCTGCCTGAGGTGATGGATCGGCTCGGTGATGCCGATCTGGAAGGTTCGATCGTCGGCACAGGTGACCTGCCGAACTTCCTGCGGACACCGGTTGGACCGGGTTGGGCGCTTGTCGGCGACGCCGGCTGCCACAAAGACCCGCATACGATCCAGGGCATGGGCGACGCCGTCCGCAGTGCGGTGATCCTGAGTGAAGAACTCGATGCCTGGTTCAGTGACGAGAAGGACGAGGTACTCCGCGCGGTCGACGCACTCGGTGACGCCCTCGAAAGCGTTCGGATCGACACGACCGGCTCACGTCGCGGTGACTTCCGGCACATCCTCCGGG
>SLMJ01000267.1 GCA_007133615.1 Thermomicrobiaceae bacterium
CCGCTCATATCGTCGTAGCGCAGATGCGCGTATGTATCCCACTGACCGGTGAGCGTCGGCACCGCCGGTCGACCGGTTGCGGCAACAGCTTCATAGACCAGCGTCTCGCCTTCCCAGGCCCGGAACATCTGGTTGGTCAGGTCGACCTCCATCCATTTGGCTTCGTCGCTCGGAGCGCCTGCCGGCGGTGTCGGGCCAGCGGGCTGCTCCGGTTCCGGTGGATCCCAGAGATCATCCGCATAGTGCGGGGTGTTGCCGTCGTGGCCCTGCGGCGAGGTATCTACCCCATCCCGCTCGGCCGCCTGCGCACCGAGTCGTTCGAACAGGATCCGCCATTCCGCCGGGTTATCCGGGTGCCACTCGATGATGGCCCGTTCCAGGAACTGCACATGGGTGCCGTCATGCTCGAACTCGGAGCTGATCGGATAACCGAAGATCCGCAGGGCACCGTGGTTCTGCCAGTAGTCCAGGAACCCGTGCTGCAGGTTCTGACTGGTCGCATCGAAGAACTCGCCGGAGTCTGCCGGGCTGGAATCCTGGAACGCCTGGTGATCGTTCAGCCCGCGGTCATCCCGGGCTTCGGCGCCGAGTCTCCGCAGCAGCACCCGATGGTCCTCCGGGTTGTCCGGATGCAATTCCAGAACGTGCCGTTCGAAATACTGAACGGTCATTCCATCTTGCTGGAACTCAGGCGTCATCGGGTAACCGAATGTCTGGATACCCCCATACTCACGCCAGAAATCAAGAAACTCGCCACCGAGATAGTGACCGGTTTCTTCAAAGTAGACCTCATCGGGTCCGTAGTCGTCGCTCGCGTCGGCAGAGGCGGCTGGTACGACAAGTAACGCAGCGAGCCCTGCCAGCACGATAATCAACGTCCTCCTCACGATACGCCTCCCTGTACTAGAGGTTCACACTTGATATGTCGCGCATGACAGAATAGAAGCGCAATGCGGCCTGAAACGGCCAGCAGCGCTTTTATCCTGTCTACTCCCCAAGACGCATGAAGCGTCGGAAATGTTTCATCGGAACTTTCGTACCACCATGCAAAACCGAGACAGACGGGGTGATTTCACCCCGTCTGCCCGGTTTGCGCGACTGTTTCGGAGAGAGTGCGACTAGGTCCCAGGCGCCCTGCCGTGGATATAGATTGTCGTGCCAACACTGGCAAAGTTGTAGATCCAGGCGGCATCCGCTGGTGGCAGATTTACGCATCCGGCGCTCTGGACCCGGCCAAACAGCCCGTGCCAGTAGGTTCCGTGGATGGCGTAGCCACGGTCGTAATAGAGCACGTGCGGGACGTTCGGTAAGCTGTAGGAGCCGCGATCAGGCGTCCAGCCGGCCATATGGTCGAACCGTAGTTTCCGGTAGACCTGAAACGTTCCCGGGAGCGTTGGAGTCATCGCCCGTCCCGAAGACATGATGGCCGAGTACACCATCTGATTGCCGCGCCAGGCTCGCAGTTGCTGGTTTGTCAGATCGACCTCGATCCAGTGACCGAGATGACTCGGCGAGCCTGCTGGTGGGGATGTTCGTGGAGCCGGACCGTGCAGCGTTCGCCAGAGGTTGGGGTGATATTCGGGCACGCTGCTATCGTGACCGTGGCGAGAGGTGTCCACCCCGTCCCGCTCCGCTGCCTGTGCACCAAGCCGCTCCTGCAGCACGCGCCAGTCAGCTGAATTCGCCGGGTGCCATTCGAAAATCGCGCGCTCGAAATACTGGACGACCATCCCGTCTTCATTCTGGAACTCTTCACTCAGCGGATAGCCGAACACCGCCAGCCCGCCGCGCTGTTGCCAGTAATCCCGGAACGCATTGGAGAGATTGTGACCGGTCGGTTCGAAGAAGCGTGAACTGGCGTCTGAGCGCGGTTCGGCGCGCTGGAACGCTTCGTCATCCCGCAGACCGCGATCGTTCCGGGCATCAGCGCCCATTCGCCGGAGCAGAACTCGATGCTGGGATGGATTGTCCGGGTGCCACTCGAAGATTGCACGCTCGAAGTACTGAACGGTCATCCCGTCCTGCGAGAATTCACTTGTCAGTGGGTAACCAAAGACATGGATGGCGCCATTGTGCCGCCAGTAATCGAGAAAGGCGTCTCCCAGATACTGACCAGTCTGTGAAAAGTACACGCGATCCGGGCCAACATCGTGGCTGGCTTCTACGCTACGTGGGGAGAGCGCACCGGCAATTGAGACCAGCGTGATCACCATCGCGAGCAGAACGCGAGAATACATAGCCTCCTCCGAACTGATTGATGCGGTAGACGAATAGGACCCCGCGACTCGCATCGCGATGGACAACCATTGTGGAATTGAAGGACGTAACGTCAGACTAACATAATACGTCGGAAATGTCGTCGGCCAATAACGCGCAAATGGCAGATCAAGCACGGACAACGCTGCCGAGTTGGCATTCGTCATGCGCGCTGAAGGCGAGCCTGCTATCAGGGGCGATTGCATCGGAATTTGCCCCGACTGAAGGGCGATTTTGACCTTGTCGACGGGATACACGACGATTTAGAATTCCCGCCGTTTTGCGTACAAACCGGATAGCGGTTTGACGCCGGTTCGTCGGCCCTGCGGGGCGTCTGATTGGGAGGGCGGACGGTGCGGCTGCGCCTTGGCCTGGAACGCGACAACAAGCGAATCTTCTGGGCTGCGTTTTTTGATGAGGGCGCGTTCGGCATCTACATGACGATCCTGCCGCTCTACATCGCCGCCCTCGGAGCGAGCCCGGGGCAGATCGGTATGGTCCTCGGCGTTGCGGGCATGACCCGGATTGCCATGTTGACGATGTCGAGCTACATCACCGACCGCATTCCTCCCCGGCAGTTGATCGCGCTCACCCGTGGCCTTGGAATCATCGGACTGGCAATCCTTGGCCTTTCCACGGTCTGGTGGCTCAGTCTGATCGGGCTGATCGTCGTCGGAACGACGATCGTCTCCTGGCCGACGATCTCCAACATCATTGCCGAGGAATCCAAACAGGGCCGCCAGCGGATGCGCGCGTTTACGATGATCTATACGATTGCGCCGTCCGCTGCCCTGTTAGTCGCACCTGCAAGCGGTGGTCTGATCGCTGACTCGTTTGGCTTCGAGGTCGTATTCGCCGCGGCGGCGGCCCTGAAATTTGCCGCGCTGGGAATCTACAGCGATATCCGGGAGCGCCCGGTGCCATCCAACGTTGGCTACCAGGGTAGCCTGCTGGACGTCGGCAAGCACCATCCGGTCCGGATGGTCTGTATCTTCATGTTCTCGACCATCTTTATCCTCACCGTGGCGATGATCCTGGTGCCGAACTACCTGCAGGATGTCCACGACGTAAGTGTCAGCTATATCGGCTGGCTCGGATCGATCAGCGCGGTTGGAAGCATCGTGCTCGGCATCGCCCTGAACCGCATCTCGTTCCTGCAGAAGCCGCAGGTGATCCTGTTGGTCGCGGTTGCAGCGGTCGGCGCCGCCATGTTGATTCTGATCTTTGGCAACGTGCTCTGGCTGTTCGGGCTCGCGTTCTTCCTGCGGGGTGGCTACTTCGTGGCCTGGTCGCTGTTCTACGCGCTCCTGGCCGAAGTCACGCCGACCTGGCTGCGGACGCGTGTCTACGTTGTCGCGGAGATTCTCGGTGAAAGCGGATATTCGCTGGCGCCGTTTGTGGCTGGAGCGCTGTTCGGGATCCTGCCGGCGCTGCCGATCATTGCCGGGGTGATTGCCATTGTTCCGTTGATGGTGGCGATGCTCTGGCTTGGCCGATGGGTGGCGCCGAGCGAACCGGACCCGGACGAATCGAACACCGAAAACGTGCCCTCATCCGCACCGGGGTAGATAAATGCCGTACCTCGTTACCGCACCCCTGCCGGCAGTAACTGCACCGGTTGCACGGACGCTGGCGGAGTGTGGGTCACGGACAGTTCCGCGTGGAAGATGCCGGTCAGCAGCTCGATTCCGGTTACCAGGCGCGGCCCCGGGCGACTGAAATAGGCCGATCCATCCACTGCGCAGACATGCCCGTCCCGGACTGCGGGCGTCTCCTCGATCCCGACTGGAATCGAGCTGCCTTCATTGATCAGGCGCTTCGCTTCCTGGACCGTGCCGTCCAGATCGAACCCGCACGGCATCAGCACGATCGATTCCGGCTGGGCGTCAATGACATCCTGCCAGGTCACCTCGAACGACGGTTCGCCGGGCTTTCCCAGCGGATCGATCCCGCCGGCGATGTCGACCATCTCTGGAACCCAGTGTCCGCCCACCATCGGAGGATCCAGCCATTCCAGACAGACCACACGCTGACGATGTTCTGTCCGGGCAACCTGTTCCCGGATGCGTTCGATCCGCTGGTTGAGTGCGGAAACCACAGCGCCGGCGGTCACTGACCGGTCGGTCAGCTCGCCGACGGTCTTGATTGACTCGATAACCTCGGGAATCGTTGCCGGTTCAATTGAAACGACCTCCGGAACAGGATCAAGTTCTGCAGCAATTGCCCGGACATCGTCGATCGATACCGCACAGACATGGCACAGGGACTGCGTCAGAATGAGATCTGGCTGGAGACGTCGGAGGCGATCAGTATCGAGTTCGTAGAGGGGGCGTCCTTCGGCGGTAGCAGCTTTGACCTGGCGGTCGATCTCGGCGCTGTCGGTAACATCCGCGGAAATAATGCTCCGGGTGATATTCGGAAGATTCCTGGCCCGTGCCGGAAAATCACACTCGTGCGTTACCGCCACGAGCTGATGGCCCAGCCCCAGGGTGAATGAGATCTCGGTCAGGCTTGGAAGTAGCGACACGATCCGCATAGACCCGATTGGCCCCCTTCAGAAAATTGCGACATTCTTCGGATCTCGCTACCTGTAATCATACTGTAGATTTGGCTTGTGAAACGCGCTCACGCGGCGAGCGCAGGCACATCGATGCAATTTCTGGTGGAAGGGACCTTTCTACATGACTGTGCAACCCGAGCGCAATCGTCCGCTTCGCATTCTGACCGTCTATGCTCATCCAGACGACGAAGCGTTCGGACCATCCGCCTCGCTGGCTCGCTACGCCCGCGATGGCGCGGAGATTCAGGGAATTTTTGCAACGACCGGCGAAGAGGGAAACACGAGTGTGGAGCCAGTGCCGTCCCCGGAAGATCTGGCAGCCCTCCGAGAGCAGGACACCCGGGATGCGGGTGAGGTTATCGGCTATCGCATGCTGCATTTCCTTCGCTATCACGATGGAACGCTGAAGGACGTACCGACCGACGAGCTGAGCCGCCGCGTGTACTCGATTATTGAGGATTTCGACCCGGACATCGTCACGACGTTTGGACCAGCCGGGATTACCGGCCATCCAGATCATTGCGCCGTACACCACGCAACCGTTGGCGCCGTGAAGAAGGCGAAAGAACAGGGACTATCTGTGTCTGCCCTCTTCTACGATACGGTTTCCGGGGATGCCGTTGAAGAAATGGGACTCGCTGATTCACCGGATGGCCAGACCAACACCTGGATCGATGTCACCGAGACTCAGCACCTCAAAGTGGAAGCGCTCAGGATTCACGGCCGCCACATTCGGGATGCCGCAGACGCTGCCGATCAAATGGAGCA
>SLMJ01000040.1 GCA_007133615.1 Thermomicrobiaceae bacterium
AGGTCCGGGAACTCATGCACGGTGGTCTGCTGGACGTGCTCGGAAACGTACTGAACGCTCGCATCGAACCAGGAAGCTGAAGCTTCGGCCGTGCTTCCGCCTTTCAGGAGCAGCACCGGTGCCGTGATCTTTGCCAGCGCCGAGGCGTCTGTGGGGCCCGCGCCCTCGTAGTCGCGCACCTGCTGGAAAATCGCCAGGTCTGCGGGAGCGTTTGCCCCCAGAACATCGAAGGCGTTGGCTTCTTCCAGAGCAGCGTTCTCTTCGTCGTTGCCGACGAACTCCGACCAGATGCGCATTCCGTCGGCGAGCCGACCCTGCTGAACCTGCTCAGCTTCACTCATGACGGTGCTGACCATCCGGTCGCGTACCTCCTCCGTTAATGCCTCCACGACCGCGGGCTCGTACGCCACTACCCCGGTGAGGTTCGCGAGCCTGCTTGCCGCTCCGAGCACATTGCGACCACCAAACGAGAGCCCGACCAGTCCGACCGGTTCCCCGATGCTGGATACGTAGGCCACGACATCGTCGACAATGCGTGGTGGCGACAGGTCCTCGCTGTGGCCGCTCTGTCCACGATTGCGCACGCTCATGACGTGGCAGGTGAATCGATCGGCCAAATAGGGGACGGCGGGCTTCCATTGCAGCGTCCCGTCGTCCATGAACCCGTGGACGAAGACGAGGGGTGGTCCGTCACCGTGGACGCTTCCAACGATCTCGGTGCCGTCCCCAGAGACAGCCCGGTGGATTCGCTCTTCGTTCATGACGCTCTCCCTTCAGCAGCCCAATTTGGGGCGTCAATTGGCCACCGCAGTACGTGCCACCATTGGTAACTATCAAAAGGCATGGCGCACTCTGATAGACCGGCGGTTGGCCGCGTCACATTAACGAGCTATTTGTTTGAGGCCCACATTGTGTTCGGCACATTAACACAGCATGGTACATCTGTCAACAACCAATGGGCGATGCCGCAATATTACTGCGGCACGACAGTTATTTATGCACCAGAATTGCCCACAACTGGTCAGAGAGATGTTTTGGTGGCATGAACAATGACCGCTTTCAAATCTTCTGTTGCTCACTACACCAGGATAAGAGTGCGATTGAGCTAGATTCACAGTTGGTAGATGAAGCAGCTTCAAAGCTGGATTGACCTTGCCGAGCGAGCACAAGCCGTACGTGGTTCCTGGTCGCCAACCTGCAGCCAGGCAGACCTTGCCGGCCAGCCCCGCCGGGCGCTGCTCGGTCCCTTTGCCGTGGCGTGTGGTCCTCAGCCGGGGGTGACCGGCGGTGTCTGACTCCACGCGGAGTTCGTTGGGCATCAGTCAAGAGGGGTGATTAGTTGCCTGATTGGATACGGTGACGCGACGTTTCTTCGGCGACAGTCACCGTGGTGTCCCATCGCGTCAAGCTGGCTGGACACGACCACGCCACGGATACGCCTTGTTTGAAGAGGCAAAGAGGCGCAACAGGATGCCGCTCCGGTTCCCTCCGGCGATCAAGGTGACGCGAGCAACCTTGGTCATGACGAACGCTAGTAGCGGATTTGCGACTACCTTGCTCGGACTATTCCGGCCGGTCCGGCTCGCCGAACTCCGGCTTGATCTGGTGATGCCGGTTTTCGTGCATCTCGAGCCCTGTGGCAATTGCCCGGGCGATGTTGGTGCAGAGCCGGTCGAACGCGTCCTGGCTCATCCCGGATGGCGCTTCCGGCAGATCAGTCTTGATTGTCTCAAGTAGTTTCTCGACGGTGTCTGGACGGGTCATTGGTCGGTATTCCTTTCGAGGTGTTGGCAAGCGAGAGTCGACTTATCCTAGTCCGCTGCCGGAACCAACGCAACTGGCTACTCGGGCAGGTCCAGCCGGAACATCCGGGCTACGTGCTCTTCAACCTCACGAGCACGGTCTGCAGCAGGCATGGCGGTATCGAGCACGTGCATCTGGAGCTGGTCACCCTCGAGCAGGACACTGAGCGTTCCCGGCATCAGGCTCATGGTGTTGGCGACAAATACCCGGGCCGGAGGAGCATCGAGGCGAAACCTGTACTCGACATAACCGGGATCCAGTCGGGGTGTCGGGGTGATCGCACGGAGCGCGACGTCAGCCCCGCCGAGGACCGACTGTCCGAGGAAAAACGGGATGAACCTGATCCAGCCGATCGGAGACATACTCAATCCGCTCGATGGGACCAGAATCAGGCTGGCGAGTGTTGCGCTGGTGACGGCAATCAGAATCAGTCCCCAGTAGCGCAGTTCACCTTCGGCAAGCACGAACCAGAGCACCGCGAATGCTGCAAACCGAAGCAGTGCGGTCCACGGGGATATGGTCTGGATCAGGCTTCGAAGTTCATTCAGCATGCTCACCACCAGACCATGAGAGACACCAACGCCAGCCCGACCGCCAGGAAGAAGAGACCGGCGACATCCCAGCGGACGAGCCAGTCACTGAACCGGGATGTTCGGCTACCGGTCTGCGCTTCGGCGAACAGGCCGTACCAGCTTGCACTCAATGCTGCGACCGGGTCCGGCGGTCTGGGAACGACCTCGTCCGGTTCCGGCGGGCGGAAACGTGCCAATGCCCACTCCAGCGGGACTAGCAGGTCGCCTGCCGGCACACGGACCGGCGAGATTTCGCGCGGAGTCCGGGCAATCTGCCACCACAGCACCGCCAGAATTCCGCCCCCGACCAGGACCGGCCAGGTCGATGTCCAGAGATTAGCCGGTTCAAAGGCAACCGCCGCCGAGACATCCAGCCCGTACCAGGCCGGAGCCAGCCAGGCGATCGGAAAGGCCAGCAGGACGAGCATACCCCATGGAATCGCCATACCCCGGAACTGGCCATGTTCGACATGGCCCATCTCATGTCGCCAGATGAGCCAGAGGAATCGACCCATTAGTACAGTCGTGCCGATCGCGGCAATCGGGAGCAACCAGTCGAGCCAGACCGACCAGCCGCCTGGTCCGATGTAGACCCCTTCCTTGAGGGCAGATTTTGCCAGCGCTCCGGTGGTCAGCGGGGCACCGGCCAGCGAGATGGCGACGAGTGTCAGTCCGGCGAGCAGGATTCGCTTGCGTCGACGATCATGCCCGACTTCGTGTGCGACACCCACACCGAGAAAGAGCGCACCCTTGATCAGCCCGTGATGAAGGGCGTAAAGCGCGCAACCGATGAGCGCGATTTCCCAGGCGTCGGGAGCAGCCATCCCGACCGCAACCACGGTCGCAATGAAGCCCATCTGGCTGATGCTGGAGTAGGCGAGCAGGGTTTTCGGATCATCCTGTGTCAGGCCGATCAGCACGCCGAAGAACGCGGCAGTGAGCGAGAGGGCAACCAGCAGCGTGCCCCATCCGACGAGTTCGGTCTGACCAATCGGCAAAAACTTGATCCAGCCGAGGAGCCCGGCCTTGATCATCGCCCCGCTGAGCACAGCGCTGGCGGCGGTCGGGGCGACCGGATGGGCCAGCGGCAGCCAGATGTGCAGCGGAATCGACCCGGCCTTGATTCCGAATCCAGCCAGCAGGCAGCCAATGATCAGATTCGAGTAGGGCGAATCGAGGATACCTTGCCTGATCGCTTCCATGTGTAGCGTCGTCAGTTCGAACGGCTCCGAGGACCAGGCAGCAGCGATCAACCCGACAATCAGGAAGCCCTCACCGATCACCGCCATTACGATGTAGACCTTGCCTGCTCTTAGCGCGGCGGCCGACCGCGTATGCACGACCAGCCCGTAGGCGGCGAATGTCATCAGCGCAAAGGTCGTGTAGAAGGTTACGACGTCCATCGCCACGATGAGACCCAGATTGCCGGTCATCGTGAGCAGGAAGAAGAAGGCAAACCGGTGAATTTCCGGGTCGTCCATGTGGTAGTAGCGAGCGTAGAAACCGGCTACGGTCCAGAGCGTTGCCGTCAAGAGCAGGAAGATCTGTGACGTTTGATCGAGGCCGATCCAGGAGCCAAGGAGTAGCCAGTCGAAGTATCCAGCGTCGATCGTGTCTCGTGGAATCGCCGCCAACAACGCTGGCACTGCGGCGAACGGCAGAAGATTGCACGCCAGCCGCCTGGCCTGACCCCCGAATGGGATCATCAGCGCCAGAAGCAGTGGTATTGCCAATACGACGAGCCAGAGGTGAGCGATCATGGTAAGAAAATCCTCTGATTGGCGACGATCTCGGCCAGGCTCAATGGGCTATAGATCCAGGCAGCCAGCAGTCCAGCAAGGAGTGAGACGCCTGCGGTGGTTAGCGATGGACCCAGCAAGGACCATGGTGCCTCGCGGATCTGGAACCGTTCTGCCTCGACACCTTCGATATCCTCATGCGGTTCCCCGAACCAGCCCTTGTAGACGATCGGCAGGAAGTAGGCCGAATTCAGAATGCTGCTCGTGATCAGGATTGCGATAACCCACGGCTGATCGCTCTCGAGGCTACCGATTCCGAGATGCCACTTGCTCACGAACCCGGCCAGCGGCGGGACGCCGATCATTCCGAAGGCGCCGAGTGTAAATGCGGACATCGTGAGCGGCATCGAGCGTCCGACGCCGGACATCTCCCGGATGTCGTGGATGTGCCGTGCCTCGGCGAAGACCCCGGCGCAGAAGAAGAGGGTGATCTTCATGACGCCCTGGTGGATCAGGTGTACCGTGGCGCCGACCGTCGCTGCCGGTCCGATAAGAGCTGTCCCGAGCGCGATGTAGGAGACCTGGCTGACGGTGGAGTAGGCCAGCCGTCTCTTCAAGTCGAATTCCGTAAGCGCGCGGACCGAGCCGTAAATGATCGTGAAGCTGGCGATCAGGGCGAGCGGTATCAGCACGCCAAGGTCCCGGGAGAGTTCCAGGCCGTAGACGTCGTAGACCACCCGGACAATGCCGTAGGCGCCGGCCTTGACGACTGCGACGGCGTGCAGCAGCGCGCTGACTGGCGCTGGCGCGATCATCGCTTCCGGCAACCAGCGATGAAGAGGAACGATCGCTGCCTTGACGCCCAACCCGGCAATAAGAAGCGCGAAGATCACGATAAGTGAGGCCTGGTGGTCGTCCGCGAGAAACTGAATCGTGCCGCCGGCGACGAACTCCACCGGGCCGGCCAGAACCTGGAGCCAGATGATCCCGATCAACAGCAGCACGCCGCCACCGAGCGTGTACAGCAGGTAGGTTCGACCGGCGGCCAGCGCTTCTGGTGTTCCCCGGTGCACGACCAGCGGATAGGTCACCACGCTCAGCATCTCGTAGAAGATCAGGAACGTAATCAGGTTGCCAGCCAATGCGATGCCGATCGTGGCCGTGACGCAGAGGCTGAAGAACCCGAAGAACCGGGTCCGGTGGGGCGAATTTTCGAGATAGCCGATGGCGTAGATCGTAGTGATGAACCAGAGGATCGACGACAGCCCGACCAGCATGAGTGAGAGTGGCTCGACCCGCAGCAGGAGCTCCTGGTCATGCAGGAACGGGAGTGATGCTTCGTAGGTGCGGCCTTCTGCCAGGACACCCCAGGCCATGAAGCCGGCCAGTATCAGTTTCAGTCCGGATGCGCTCAGGTTCAGGATCGTGCGCGGCCAGAACTGCTCATCCCGGAGCAGGAAGATGACCAGTGCCGGAATCAGCGAACTGAAGAGCATGATTTGTGGTAGCCAGAAGCCCCAGTCCATCAGGTGCTCACTCCTCAACCGTCGTAATAAGCGTCTGGAACGGCGCGCCAATCTCCAGGAACTCGAGCGGTTCCGCTGCCCGGAGTCCCAGAAGCATGGATAACACCGCCAGTCCGAAGACCGAAAGCGTCATTATTCGCGGAATCGGGTCAGGTTCTCGATCGATCTCGACATCCCGCTGCAGCGCCTGGCTTAACACGATCGCGACGTAGCCCGCCGTCAACAGTCCACCGACCAGAAGGATCACCGCCCACCACCACTGTGCACTCTCTACTGCAGAGGTCAGCATCAACCATTTGCCGACGAATCCGGCGCTCGGCGGGAGCCCCATCAGACTCATCCCGGCAATACCGAAGGAAAGGTAGATCACAGGAAATCTGGCAGCGGACCCTGCCAGATTCCAGACGCGATCATGCCCGAGAGACGACAGGATTACTCCGGCGGCCAGGAACATCGATGCCTTGGCGAAGCCATGCGATAGCGCGTGATACAGGCCGCCCGTCCAGGCTTCGAATCGCCAGACATCCTGCGGATCGCCAAACGAACCTGCCAGCGGGATCATCACGAACAGATAACCGACCTGGGCGACCGTGGAGTAGGCGATCATCATCTTCAGCCGTGCCTGACGGATTGCCTGGAACGAGCCGAGGATGATCGCGGTTGCCCCGAGCACACCTATAACCTGCTCAACGGCAATAGAACTGGCCGGCTCGAACACCTCGAACCACAGCCGGATCAGCAGGTAGAAGGCTGCTTTGACGACAAGTGCCGAAAGTGCGGCACTGACCGGGGCTGGCGCGCTGGAGTGGGCTGCCGGGAGCCAGAAATGCATTGGGAACAGTGCAGCTTTGAGCAAGAGGCCGACCGCCATCAACCCGCCGGCGACCTGAACTGCGGTCCCGGTCAGCTCGGCGTCCGCGAGGAGCTGGAGATCAAGCACCCCGGCTTCGGCATAGAGCAAGGCCACGCCGAGCAGGTACGCCATTGACCCGAGGAATGCTGCCAGCAGGTACCGCAGACCGGCGATGATCGAGGCGCGCTCCCGTTCCAGAATGATCAGCGCGACAGATGCAAGCGTCAGCAGCTCCAGACCGACATACAGGTTGAAGATGTCGCTGGAGAGAAAGAGCGCGTTGAGCGATGCCCAGAGCAACATCCACAGCGGCCAATAGCTCTCGGACGGGAGCCACGTGGCCTGCGACTTCTCCCCTCTCCCAGCACCTGTCCTGAGCGGAGCCGAAGGATCTGGAGAGGGGCCGGGGGTGAGGGCAAAATACCGCACCGCATACAGGCTGATTCCCAGGCCAACGACGGCAGTCATGGCGATCATGAACGTGCTCAGCCCGTCCGCCCGAAGTGAGATCCCGAGTGGGGCCTCCCAGCCACCGAGCGAGTATTCCCATACCCCGTTGACCCAGACCTCGGCCACCAGCAGAAACGCCGCGATGGTCGTCAACCCGGCGCCGATCAGCCCGAGCAGACGAGAGGTACGCCCGCCTATCGCGAAGGCGGCGAGCCCGCAGATGAGCGGGATAAGGATCACCCAGATCGCGGCTTCGATCATGTCGAGCCGTCTCCATCGCTGAGTTCGGTCTCACCGGTCTCCGCGTGATATCGACGAGCCAGGGCCAGCGCGAAGGCCGTTGCGCTGACCGCGACGACGATCCCGGTCAGCACCATTGCGTGAGGAACCGGATCCGCTGTCTCTTCCACGGAATTTCGGTATGCGATCGCGATGAGCAGCAGAAAGACCGAGCTGCCCATCATGTTGAGCGCCAGGATCTTCCGGAGCAGGTGCGATCGGGTGATGATGGCATGCAGGCAGATTGCGAACAGGCCGACCGCTGCGAGCGCGTAGATCAGAAAGAGGCTCATCCGTGGCCCCCTTCCGATTCGGTGTTCAGGTCGTCAGGATCCGGCCGGGCTGCGACGAACAGGGCGACGAAGCTGACGGCGACGGTCCAGGTGATCAGCAGCTCGATGATCACGATCAAGAGCCCGGCCTGATCTGGCGGGTACTCCAGAAAGGTCCAGCCGGCCAGAAACAGCACTGTCGCGATCAGCAGGAATCCGGCAAATCCGGCCAGTAGACTGCCTCGCAACCAGAGCGCATCGAGCAGCCCCACCGAGCGGTAGCCGCTGAGCCGAAGCAGCACCAAGGCAGCGCCGATCACTGCGCCGGCCTGGAAGGCGCCACCCGGGGCATTGGTCCCCAGCCAGAGCAGATAGACACCGGTCACGATCAAGAGGGGAACGAGCAATCGAACCAGCCAGTCCAGCACTGGACCAGCCGAGGTGGCCTGTGGTTGTTCAGGCAGACGAGTCGCCTGACGCAGGGCGAGTGCACCCCAGGCAGCCAGCAGCAACACGGCAACTTCCAGCCAGGTGTCGTAAGCCCGGAAGTTCAGCAGGACGGCCGTTGGTGGATGACTGACCCCGCTCTGATCGATCTGTTCCATGACACGAGCGGTCAGGCCGGTCGGTTCGTCTCCCAGATCGACCACGGCTGCAATAAGCACCGCCAGTAGTCCTGCCGAAAGCACCATCGAGAGAATCCGGACGAGGTATCCCGGATTGGAGAGCGGATCACGATTGTCCATGATCGGCCTCCTTCCGGTCAGGCTCGTCCTTTCTCTGCCAGGGCATCCGCCGGCCGGTCATCTGGCCGACTGCATCCAGCATCAATGCACCAGTCAACCCGGCGCCGATCGATGCCTCGGCCAGGCCGATATCCGGAGCCTGTAGCCGCACGAAGGCGAGGGCAATCAGCAACCCGTAGACGATGAAAAGCACGACCGCCTTGAAGAGGTCCGGGGCGGCGAGCACACGCCAGCAGAGCCAGACCAGCATCAACGCCAGGATGACATCGAAGAGCATCTCAAACGTCATCGGAGCGCTCCGGTGTGTTCGACTCCATCGCGTGGTTGGCAATGAGGTACCCGGATGTGGCTGCGGCGGCGAGTGCCAGGAACCAGACCAGGACGATTTTCAGCGCTACCGCGATGGAGTCCGCCTGGATCAGCAGACCGAGCGCAATGAACCCGAGCCCGAGATTATCCGCCTTCGTCAGGGCGTGAATGCGGGAATGAAGATCCGGAAAGCGGAGCAGGCCGATCGTCCCTGCCAGAAAGAACGCTGCGCCGATGATGACCAGAATTGCGGTCAGTATGTCGAGAACGCTCACGGGCCAGTCTCCCCGGCTCGATCCTCAGGTGGTCCGGTAAAACGGACGAAGACGACGGTATTGATCACCGCCAGCAGGACGACGACCAGCGCGATGTCGCGCAGCGCCGGTCGATCCAGCCCTTCAGCCAGGAGCAGGATGATTGCCACCCCGGTGGTACCGAAAAGCTGAGCGGCGAGCATGCGGTCTCCCCGTGCTGGTCCGATCAGGATTCTGATCAGCCCACCCAGCACGTTGAGCAGCAGAAAGATAGCAACGGCAACGTAGAGCGTTTCTATCGACATGCGACAACTGTAGCGAATGACGGGGGAGGATGTCGGCAGCGCAACAGGTTGGTTAAAGAAGATGGACCCGGGTGTGGCCGGGTCCAAGGGTGGGTGGGAGTAAGGATCTCATGGCATCGCCGGGAGGCGCCAGTTCACCCCGGCGATGAGGAGGATCTTGTGCGTAGTGTCTAGTAAATGCTCAGGCGGCTGATCGACTGCCGGATGTTTTCAAAATCCCGGCGAGCTTCCTGTGCGTTCGGTCCGCCTTCCTGGCGGTCTCGCAGCAGGGTGCCGTAGTAGTTTTCAAACGGGGTATCGGCAAAGGTCGAACCACCGGAAAACATTCGCCTGACTCGATTCATTCCAAACATTCTTCATCAATCCTTTCGATCGTCTGCGCTTACGCGCCGCTTATCAATCTCATTGTTCAATACTATATCACGATATCGTGATACCGTCAAGCAGGTATCCTGATGATCTAGAAGTGGATCGGCAGTCGGTACATCGCCGCGTCGATCTCCCGGCGGCGTTCCCCGCGTGCCTCATTGCGGGCTGCCAGTGAGCTGTAATAGGTGGCGAACTTGTCGTTGTCGACGCGATACTGTGCGTTCCAGGTGATCATGCTCTTCAGTCGACGAAACATCGTTGTTTCCCTTCTCGTGCAATTGCCGGTGAAAAACCCTCTTCGGGTGCCCGGCGTTCGTTCACTGGGTTAACGCTATCACCATATCGTGATAGAAGCAAGTAAAGATCGTGTGACTACCCCTGCTGCCTGATGAGCCGTTTTCGTCTATCATGGCCAGACCATGGCCAGGCAGTTCATGGAATGTCGCAACGATAAGGAGTTCTGTGCCCTATGGATAAGGCGATCATTTCCGTCGCGACTACCGGCGGAATCACCAGCCGCGAGCAGACCCCGCACGTACCCATCACCGAGGAGGAGATCGCCGAGCAGGCGATCGAGAGCTGGAAAGCGGGCGCTTCCATCCTCCACGTCCACGTCAGGGACGAGGATCAGCTTGCGACCTGTGACCCGGAACGCTATGCCAGAGTGCAGGAACTGGTTCGCGCCGAGCCTGGGTGCGACATGATCATCAACATGTCCACGGGCGGCCGGGCTGGAAAGCTGACCGAGGACGAGCGCATCGCGCCGGTCCGGGTCCGGCCGGAGATTGCGTCCTACGACTGCGGCTCGATCAACTTCGGCGATGGTGTGTTTGTGAACTCACCGAAGTTTCTGGATGATCTCGCCCGGGAGATGCAGGAATACGGCGTGAAACCGGAGATCGAGTGCTTCGATACCGGAATGATCGAGAACGCGAAACGGATTATCGACAAGGGACTGATCGAACCGCCGTTCTGGTTCCAGTTCGTGCTCGGTATCCGGGGTGGCGCACCGGCGACGGCACATCATCTGAATCTGATGGTCAACGAGTTGCCGGAGAACTCGCGCTGGTCGGTTTGCGCGATCGGTCGGCACCAGCTGCCGATGAATGCGATGGCTCTGGCGATGGGTGGCCATCCGCGAACCGGGCTCGAGGACAACATTTACTACTCCTACCGGGTTCTGGCCGAGAGCAATCAGCAACTGGTGGCGCGGGTTGCCCGTCTCTGCAATGAGCTCGAACGTCCGGTTGCAACCCCGGCGGAAACCCGCGAGATGCTCGGGCTACCGGCCTTCGAGCCGGAGGCCTGACGGTGCGGATCGTTGCAGCCGAGTTATCACACGAGACGAACCGTTTCAGCGTGGTTCCGACGGATCTGACTGCGTTCGAGCGATCGGGGATCCATCGCGGCGATGACATGATCGCGGCGCTGAGGGAAACGGCTACTCCGATCGCCGGGTTTCTCGATGCAGCGGAGAAGCACGACTTCGAACTGATCCCGTTGCTGGCGGTCTGGGCAACACCATCCGGCATGGTGACGCAGGAAGCTCTGGAGACGTTGCTGACGGAGCTTCTCCGTGGGATTGCTGATGCCGGTTCAGTTGATGGGATCCTGCTCGGGCTACACGGCGCGATGGTTGCCGAGCATCACTCTGACGCTGATGGCTACATCCTGCGCTCAATCCGGGAGCAGGTCGGAACAGGGGTGCCGATCGTCGCCACGCTGGATCTGCACGCGAACATCAGCCAGGAAATGGTTGACGACGCCAACCTGTTGATCGGGTTCGATACCTATCCGCACGTTGATCAGCGGGAGCGCGCCCTGGAAGCAGGCGACGCGATCGTTCAGATCATTAAGAGTGAACTTGAGCCGACGCCGGCACTGGTGAAACCACCGATGATGCCGACATCCCAGAACATGGCGACGGCGGTCGAGCCGATGCGGTCGATCATCGAACGGGCCATCCGGATCGAAGATGCGCCGGAAGTCATCAACGTCACAGTGGCTGGCGGCTTTCCTCCGGCTGATGTCGAGGAGTGCGGTTTCAGCGTTATCGTAACGACTGACAACGACCCGGGTCTGGCGGCGACGCTGGCCTGGGATCTGGCGAACTTCGCCTGGAAGAAGCGAGACGAGTTTCTCGGTGGGGTTTCGAGCTGGGATGAAGCTGCTGCAGCGTTGCGGGCGATCGAGTCCGGTCCGCTGGTCCTTGTCGATATCGGGGACAATCCATGGACGGGTGGACCGGGAGACAGCGCAGAACTGCTCCGGTTTCTGCTCGAGCAACAGGCGTCCAGCGCGGCGATCGCGCTCATCAAGGATCCGGAGTCCGTGAAGCGCTGCATCGAGGCGGGGCCAGGGGCAACAGTCGAGCTCTCGCTCGGCGGGAAGATCGATCGCTTGCACGGAGACGCGCTGGAAGTTTCGGGATACGTCCAGACGATCTCGGATGGGCGGTACGTCAATGCCGGGCCAATGCATGCGGGAGTCGGGGTGAATCTCGGTCCAAGCGTGGTCGTGAACGTCCAGGGCATCCAGGTGCTGGTAACCGAGCACGCGGAGACGCCGATCGATCTCAATATCTTCCGGCGTCACGGAATCGAGCCGACCGCATTGCAGGTGATCGGCTTGAAGGGCAAAGGCCACTTCCGGGCATCATTCGAACCGATCGCCGAGCGCGTGTTGCTTGTGGAAGGGCCGGGCATCACCGGTGCGGAGCTCTCCCGGCTCAGCTTCGAACACGTGCGCCGGCCGATCTGGCCGCTCGATCTGGACGCGGAGTTCGAGCGTCCGGATGACCCGCTGGATGGGGACAGCGCCTGAGGTGACGGGTGGGTTAGAATCATGACTTCCGGTACACCGGCCATGCGGTGGTCCGGCGTATTCCTATGTGCCGGTCATTGAGCTATAAGAGAGTGTTCGAGCCTGATGCCGAAACCATCAGAGCAGCGAGAGCAGCAGATTAATCAAGACCCGATGCGCGAGCCGGATCTTACGCGTGAGATCCTGCAACTCGCGCAGCAATCGCTGGATGTTCCCCACACGCTGGTTGTAATGCCCAACGGAGCTACCGAATCCCGGATCGTCGGCGATGAAGATCTGGGACTCAGCGATATCTGCCGCGAACGACTGCTGGCAGCGATCGATGGCGCGGACATAGCCTTTGATGAGGATGTGTCCAGTGATCGACATCCGGTGGTGACGGATACGATCATCGCCGATCCGGGGCAGCCGGAGATTCGCTGGGCCGCCGCGGGTTTGAAAAACGGTGGGGCGCTTGTTGCCTGCGCTCCCGAACCGTGGGAGTCGACCGCGCGAGATCACGCCATCCTCATAGGCTTTGCTCGTCTTCTGAGTCAGCACCAGAACGGAACGTCCACCGGGACACGGACCGAGTCCACCCGCCTGCGCGACCTGATTGCGGAGTCGGCGCGTGACGGAATCATCGGTGTCGATGCTGAAGGCCGTTGCCGGTACATCAACCAGACAGGGGCGGATCTCGTTGGATCCGAGCCGGAAGACATCATCAGTATGCCGGTGAACAAGCTGTTTCATGTTTCCTGGGATCCGGAACAGGGAGCATCGCTCGACTTCTCGGCCAAGAACTCAACGGACTACCACGATGTCTCGCTGCATCGGCCGGATGGCTCCGCGCTTCCAGTCGATCTTACCGTTGTTCCGAATCTGGACCCGAGCGGGGGAGTCAACGGGGCGGTGGTTCGCTTCGCGGACATCCGGGACCAGAAGGCGGCGGCTGTGGCAGTTGAACAGAGTGAGGCCAGGCATCAAGCATTCCTGCAGATGACGCTCGATTCCGTCGTCACGATCGATGAAGACGAGCAGATTCTGGAATTCAACCTTGCCGCCGAGCGGACGTTCCGCTGTCAGGCGGGAGAGCTCCTTGGCCGCCGGATTACCGATGCGTTGATCAGTGAGCGATGGCGGGACTGGTGGCGGGCGGCGTTCGAGTCGTTCTCCCGGGATGGCGGTGGCCCACTCAATGGCCGGCGCGTTCAGATCACAGCACTCCGGAGTGATGGGAGCGAGTTTCCCGCAGATTTCACCCTGACCCGTATTCCGATGCGCGATGGCTGGGTGTACACACTCTACATCCATGATCTGACCGAGGAGAAGTGGAACGAACGGCGGCGAAGCACCCGCTATGCGGTGACGCACATGCTGGCCGAGACCGAGGTGCCAGCTGATGCACTTCCGAATGTGCTGGGTGCGATCTGTGAGGGTCTGGAATGGGACTGGGCTGCCTGCTGGATTCGACAGCCGGGTGCCTCCCAGATGGTGATCGATCTGACGTGGCAGGCAAGCGATATTGACGCCACCCATCTCGAACGGGTCAGTGCAGAGAATGGTTTCGATCCGGGCCATGGTTTTCTGGGCAAGGTCTGGCGACTGCAGGGCGCGGACTGGATCGAAGATCTCAACGAACCCAACGATTATCGCCGGGCAGAGGCAGCATTGGCGTGCGGTTTCCAGTCCACGGCAGCGATGCCGATCATTGGTCGTACAGAGGTGATCGGGATTATTGAGTTGCATAGCCGACAGGTTCGCGAACGGGATGACGAGCTCATCCGGATGTTCGATTCGCTCGGCAGTCAGATCGGTCAGTTCATTGAACGCAAGCAGGTAGAAGAAGAGCGAGTGCAGATCCTGGCCCGGGAGCAGTCGGCCCGTGCTGAAGCCGAGGCCGCCGAGCGGCGCCTCGCGTTTCTGGCCGAGGCGAGCGCCCAGCTTTCCGCAAGTCTCGATTACGAGGTCACCCTCTCGAATGTCGCCCGCCTGGCGGTGCCTCGGCTTGCTGACTACTGCGCGATCGACGTGGTGAACGAAGATAACCAGGTTCGGTCGCTGGAGTTGGCTGACGTTGATCCTGAAAAGGAAGAAGCCGGCCGCCGGATGCACGAGGAACATCCGGTTGATCCAGAGAGTAACCACCCGGTCGCGCAAGTTCTTCGTTCGGGGAGACCGATCCTGTTCAGTGACGTCGACGAGGACGTACTCCGGCTATTCGCTGAGGATGATGAGGAGTACTTGCAGGAACTCCGGAATATTGGGATTGACTCAGCGATGTACGTTCCGCTGGTTGCCCGGGGCCGAACGATCGGCGTTATCAGCTTCGTTGCCTCTGAGTCTGACCAGCGATACGGGCCTTCGGATCTTGCCCTTGCCCAGGAACTCACTCGACGGGCTGCTATGGCGATTGATAATGCCCGGCTCTATCGGGAAGCCCAGGACGCCGTGCGTATTCGCGAGGAGTTCCTGTCGATCGCATCGCACGAGCTCAAGACCCCGCTGACAACAGTTAAAGGCTATGGTCAGATTCTGGGACGGTTACTGCGTCGCCCGGATCCGGACTCGGACCGGTTGGTTCGCCTGGCTGACCAGCTTCAGGAGCAGCTCTCCCGCTTTGAAACATTGATCGCTGATCTGCTGGACGTCTCCAGAATTCAGCAACGGGGGCTGGAACTGCGCCCGGAGCCAACGGATCTGGTGGCGCTGGTTCGTACAGTGGTGAGCCGGTTCGAGTATCCTGCCGAGCCGGAACCTCGACACACCTTTGCGATCCATGCTCCGTCTAAACTGGATGGCATCTGGGATCCGGATCGGCTGGATCAGGTGCTGACGAATCTTCTCTCCAACGCGGTCAAGTACTCTCCAGATGGCGGCGTGGTGACGGTGACGATCGAGCACTCACTGACTGAGCAGGGCGACCTGGTCGAGTTCTCGGTTCAGGATCAGGGTATCGGCATTCCGGAAGACGAGCAGGGCCAGCTCTTCCAGCCATTTGCACGGAGCGAAACGGTGCAGCGTGCGATCAGCGGCGTCGGGCTGGGTCTGTACATCTCTCAGCAGATCATCAACCGTCACGGTGGAATGATCTGGCTGGAGAGTAAACCGGATGAGGGATCCCGTTTTGTTGTGTCGATGCCGCGGGACTTTCTATCGACTCTGGATAATGCGGAAGTTGATACCGAAGACGGGACATAGCCGACGGGTCAGACGGCGCCGAAGCTGGCAGTACGCGCACGACTGAGGTGGGAAGCGTCAGATGATCGGTGCGGAATCCCGCCCGGATGCGGCTTTGCGGTTGCTTGCCAGACTGCTGGGGTATCGAATCTGAGGTTGAAGACAATGGGACAAGGAACGGACTCATGACGGACGCCGCTGCGACGTATAACGTGGACGTGTTCCCGGTTGAGAGTGACGTTGAGGACTTCGAGCGTTTTCCAGAGGTCATGAACGTCGGCACCACCGCGCCAGACACAATGCTGACCGATCTCGACTCAGGAGAACAGGTAAGCCTGCGAGACGTTACCCGATCAGGCATCACGATTCTGGAGTTCGGATCACTGACCTGACCGTACTGCGCGCTGGCGTGTCCAGCGCTTGACGAGATGGTGGATGAGTACGCCGAACGCGGTCTGCAGTCGCACTTCGTCTACGTTCGTGAGGCTCATCCGGGTGAGAACTACCCGGCCCACACGTCCTTCGATCAGAAGATGCAGTACGCCAGAGACTTCCAGAAAATGGTCGGCGTGAAGCGTCCGATTCTTGTTGATGATCTCGAAGGAACAACGCACCAGGCGTTCGGAACACTGCCGAACATGACGTACATACTCAACAGCGCGCATACCGTGATCTTCCGGGCGAACTGGACAGACCCACCAACGATCCGGTTTGCTCTTGATTACCACTTTGGTGCGCTGGATCGTCGACGGAGCGGGCTGCGACAGAACCCGTTCTATGCCGAAATGTACGCGTTCCGCTGGGTTGACGATAGCGCCTTCATGGAAGGGCTGGAACTTTCCGGTCAGAAGGCGGTGGACGAGTTTCAGAAGGCCCGCGAGATGTGGGCCCGCGGTGAGCATCTCGGCACGATCAGGAACAAACTGTTGTCCTGACGGTTTGCCTGCCGGGGCGGGCAAACAGGCCGCGCACCGCCCCGGCAGGACGAATCAGCTGTTTATCTTCTTCGCAAATGCGACCAGCGCCCCCACCTGATCGCGGAGACGGTCGCGGGTATCCTGGTCAGTCAGGTTCACATTTTCATCGAAAAGTGAGGCGGAGTTTCGGACCATCATGCCCGGCTTTGGCATGACGATCACACCCAGCGCCATCAGAACCGGCAGTATCGCAGCTTGCGCCCGGGCAGTTCCGGATGGTCCACCAGACGCTCCGACCAGCGCCGCGGGTTTTCCCGAAAACGGTTGTGTGGAAGCGGGGCGAGACGCCCAGTCGAGGGCGTTCTTCAGCACACCGGTGAATGATCCGTTGTATTCCGGACAGGCGATTAGCATGGCATCAGCCGCGGCGATCGCCTCCTTGAACGCGGTCACGCTAGCCGGCGCTTCGACCTTCTCGACGTCTGCGTTGTATGCCTGGATCTCACCCAGGTTGTAGATCTCGAGCTCGACACCTGCCGGTGCTTCCTCCTGTGCTGCCCGGAGCAGCCCTCGGTTGAATGACCCGTCGCGAACACTGCCGCAGATCCCCAGAATCTTCATGAAGTAGCCTCGACGTCCTCTCATCACACGTTCGGATAGCGATCTGGCGCTCGTTTCGTCTTCACAGCACCACACCTGATCGAACGCAGGTGCAGCGGAGATGATTCCCTACCATAACGCAGGTTCTCCGCCAGCGTTGACCCGCAGGCAGCCCGGTATTCTATAATCCGTTCGCAACAGGCGAGTCCCATTCGGTGGCCAGGGCGGCGGATCAACCCCGGACGGCCGTGGTGAAGGGAAAACGAGCGTATGAGCAAAACGATAGAAGAACGCAGTCTCGAAACGTGGTTCATGGAGTTCGAGGTTGTCTGCCGGCGATGTCAGTCGAAATGGCAGCCTCCGATCGCCCGGTTTGTCAATGCCGGGACGGACCCGGACGCCCGGCTCGGGATCCTGCTGGGAACAATGCATCGCTCGTACTGCCCCGCATGCAAGCTCAAACAACTGATCGACACAACCTTCGAGTACTACGAACCGGAACAGAACATCGTTATTCAGGTCAGACCGGAATGGGAGTTCAAGGCTGGCGGTGGTGAAGATTACTACCTCAAGCGATTCGAGGATCTGATCATCAAGTACAGCAAGACCGACGTTCGGGTCGACGTTGTGTTCGGAATGAACGAGCTGATTCACAAGTATCTTGGCGGCGACGAAGCGATCGCCTCGGCACAGGAAGAGTGGAACCAGCGCCGTGAACAGGCCAGGAAACAGCACGAAGAGCGAACGCTTGCCCGCGAAGCCTTCGAGGCAGAACAGCCGGAAGGTGCCGCAGATGACGAGTCCGGGACGACCGCGTAAGGCCTCTGGCGCCCATCAGCTACCGGCGCCTGCATTTGGAGTTGCTCGATGAGTGAGAATCTGCCCGCTGTGCGTTCACGTGAGCTATCTGACCAGATAATGCCGGATCGATCGAACGGAAAGAGCGCAGGGCTGCGAGACTGGATCAGCTCACCGCTCGGCCGGGCGGCCGCGCAGGCGCTTCCTGATGTTCTGCGAATGGCGAATCGCAATCGCGAGCCGCAACAGCAGTCGCTGGTATCGCAGATCATGCCGTCTTCAGATGGCGCGAGCGGGGTAACGCTCTCCGAGGTCGACGTGGACGTTGATATCCCGTTCGTCCGTCGATTGACGATTCGCTCGGCCAGCTCCTGGTCAATCTCGCCGCAGATCCTTCTTGCGAAACAGCGAGAGAAGCGGCGAACCCGCTGGAAACTGCGGGCGCTTGCCGCGGGTATGGTAGGCGTTGCCGGGGTGATTCTGGCGCGCCGCAGCGGCGTCACGCTGCCAGCACGGCTCAACCCGGCGGCGAGTGTGCCGTTTCTGGCGGCCGGAGCGACCCCCGTCTCCACACAGACAGACAACGAAAACCCCGGAAACGCTGACTAGCGCCTCCGGGGTTATCTCATTCTCGTTGCGGTGATCGAGGCGGAAGTGGTTACTCTTCTTCCTCGTCGCCAGCACCATCGCCATCGTCGTCGGCAGCTTCTTCTTCGCCAACAACTTCCGGCTCGGCACCTTCTTCGACCTCTTCTTCCGGCTCTTCCTCTTCCTCGCGGATCGGGTCGAGCTTGACAATGAGATCGTCTTCGAGACTGGTCAGTTCGACACCGTCCGGCAGCGGAAGCTCGGAGGCGACGATCTGATCACCAATCTCCTTCAGGATTGAAATGTCCGCCTGAATTTCGTCCGGAATGTTATCCGGCAGCGCGCTCACCGTGACTTCGAAGATGCCCAGTGTGATTTCACCCTCGACACCATCATCCAGCTCACCGGTAGTGCTGACCGGAACGTTCGCCTCGACCGGGAGGCGCATGTTCGGCGCATAGAAGTCGATGTGCAGGATGTCCCGGCGTACTGGATGGACCTGGACCTCGCGAACGAAGACCGGTAGTGACTTCTCTTTGCCGACCTTGAGGTCGATCAGGCTCGTGTAGCCGACATCCCGGAAGGTGAACTCGAAGTCGCGAGCGTTCACCTGGACGGAGTCAGCACCGTCAACCATCGGTCC
>SLMJ01000078.1 GCA_007133615.1 Thermomicrobiaceae bacterium
GAGCTGATTTTCCTCTCCGAAGCGTTCACCCGGCCGAAGGTGATGCACTATCTGGCCAAGCTCGGCTTCACCCAGTCGTACACCTACTTCGCCTGGCGGAATACCGGCTGGGAACTGACCGAGTACATGATGGAACTCACCCGCACCGAGCAAGCGGAGTTCTTCCGGCCGAATTTCTGGCCGAATACACCGGACATCCTGACGGAGTTTCTGCAACTCGATGGCCGCCCGGCGTTCATGCAACGGCTGGTGCTGGCCGGGACACTGACCGCGAGCTACGGGATCTACGGCCCGGCCTATGAGCTCCAGGAAAACGAGCCGGCTTTTTCCGGCTCCGAGGAATACCTGCATTCGGAGAAGTACGAGATCCGGCAGCGCGATCTGGAGCAACCGGCTTCGCTGAAGGATTTCATCGCCCGGGTCAACCACATCCGGCACGACAACCGGGCGCTGCAGTCCAACGGAAGCATCACGTTCCATCCAGTCGACAACGAGAACCTGCTGGTCTACAGCAAACATACGCCGGAGCTCGACAACATCATGCTCATGGTCGTCAATCTGGACCCGCAGCACACGCAATCCGGGTGGGTCGATGTTCCCCTGGATCTGTTCGATATCGACGAGCATCACGGCTACCTTGTGGAAGACCTGCTGAACGATCACAGCTATCTCTGGCACGGATCTCGCAACTACGTCGAGTTGAACCCGCTTATTACTCCAGCACACATCTTCCGGGTTCGACGACGAATGCGGACCGAGCGCGACTTTGATTATTACGATTGAGGATGGCCGGAAACGGGGCAGGGGCCGACGACCCTGTCGGCCCGGAAACCTGTTGACTGCCCTCACCCCCGGCCCCTCTCCCAATCCCGGGAGAGGGGAGATGAGATTCGGGGGGCAACGAATGATTCGGGAATGGTTTGAGGGGGTTGTTTGTCTGTGATTGCCCGTGAGCATCGCGAAACTGAAGGCGTTGTTACCGACCCGACGTGGTACAAGGACGCCATCATCTACGAGCTCCACGTCCGGGCGTTCAAAGATAGCAACGACGACGGCATCGGAGATTTCCGGGGACTGGTCGAACAGCTGGACTATGTCCAGGACCTTGGCGCCACGGCGATCTGGCTGCTGCCGTTCTATCCGTCTCCTTTGCGGGATGACGGCTACGATATCGCCGACTACACATCGATCCATCCAAGCTATGGCACCATGCGCGACTTTCGGCGGTTCGTCCGGGAAGCGCACAAACGTGGCCTTCGGGTGATCACCGAGCTGGTCTGCAACCACACATCGGATCAGCATCCCTGGTTCCAGCGCGCCCGGAGAGCAAAACCGGGCAGTGTCTATCGCGATTTCTACGTCTGGAGCGATACTCCGCACAAATACGAGGATGTGCGGATCATCTTCAAGGATTTCGAGCACTCGAACTGGACATGGGATTCGGTTGCCCAGGCGTATTACTGGCACCGCTTCTATTCACACCAGCCAGACCTTAATTTCGACAACCCCCGTGTCCAGCAAGAGGTTATGAAAGCGATGGACTTCTGGTTCGATGCCGGAGTGGACGGACTGCGTCTGGACGCAATCCCGTACCTCTACGAGCGCGAGGGCACCAACTCCGAGAACCTGCCCGAGACGCATGAGTTCCTGAAGAAGCTTCGGGCACACGTCGATGAGAAGTATGACGACAAGATGCTGCTCGCCGAGGCGAACCAGTGGCCCGAGGATGCGGTTACCTACTTTGGCGATGGCGACGAATGCCATATGTCGTTCCATTTCCCGCTGATGCCCCGGATGTTCATGGGCCTCCGAATGGAAGACCGCTATCCGATCATAGACATTCTGGAACAGACGCCGGAGATTCCGGAAGCGGCCCAGTGGGCGATCTTCCTTCGCAATCACGACGAACTCACTCTCGAGATGGTCACCGACGAAGAGCGGGACTACATGTACCGGGTCTACGCCCACGATCCACAGATGCGGATCAACCTGGGCATTCGGCGACGTCTGGCACCGCTACTCGGCAGCAACAGGCGTCGGATCGAGCTCATGAACGGCCTGCTGATGTCGCTCCCGGGCACGCCGGTGATCTATTACGGCGACGAGATCGGCATGGGCGACAACATTTACCTGGGTGACCGGGATTCGGTCCGCACGCCGATGCAGTGGAACTCGGATCGCAATGCCGGATTCTCCCGGGCGAACAGGCAACGTCTGTTCCTGCCGGTAATCGTCGATCCGGAATATCACTATGAAGCAATCAATGTCGAAACACAGCAGGATAACCCGCATTCACTCCTCTGGTGGATGAAACGGCTAATCGCCCTGCGGAAGCGATTCCACGCATTTGGCCAGGGGTCGCTGGAGTTCCTGCATCCGGAAAACCGGAAGGTGCTGGCGTTCGTCCGGGAATACGATGGCGAACGCATCCTGGTGCTCGCGAACCTCTCGCGATTTGTACAGAACGTGGACCTGGATCTCTCTCGCTGGGAGGGTCTCATCCCAATGGAGATGTTCGGGCGGGTCGAGTTCCCGGCGATCACCGAAAACCCGTATTTCATTACGATGGGCCCGCACGCCTTCTACTGGTTCTCCCTGGAACCGGCCCGACCAGAGCTCGACTACGGCGACGAAGGACCGTCAGAGCGAGAGCTGCCGCAACTGCGGGTTTCCGGCGAATGGCCCCGGGTCCTCACTGCTCGAGGTCGTGGCTCGCTGGAAGATGTCCTTCCCGGGTACCTCCAGGAACGGCGCTGGTTCGGCGGCAAAGCGCGCCGGATCAAATCCGCTCGAGTGCATGACGCGATCCCGATCAACAACGGCAGCAGTGACGTATTCCTTACTATGGTCATGGTCGAGTACACAGAGGGCAATCCGGAGACCTACGTGATCCCCCTGGCATTTGCCTCCGGTGAGCACGCCGGTCATTTGCTGGAGCACTCTCCGCAGGCCGCACTGGCGAGACTGAACGTTCGCGGCGGAGATGACGGTGTGCTGTTCGATGCATTGTTCGAACCGGCCGTTGCCGAGATGTTCCTCAATCTGATCGGGCGTCGTCGAAAGGTTCGGAGCAATGGAAACCAGCTGGTTGGCCAGACGACGCGGGTGTACCGCCAGATCATGGATCAGGCGGATGGTCCGCTGCCGCCGCGAATCTCCGGCGCGGAGCAGAGCAACACATCAATCATCTACGGTAATGAGTTCATCCTGAAACTCTTCCGGAAGCTGGAGCCCGGCATCAATCCGGATCTGGAGATCGGTCGCTTTTTGACACGTCAAGGCTTCGAGCAAAGTCCACCAGTCGCCGGCTGGCTGGAGTATCAAGGCGCGAGCCGGGAAGCGATGAGCGTCGGCATCCTGCTGCAATACGCTCACAACGAAGGCGATGCCTGGTCATTCACCCAGGACGCGCTGAGTCGCTACTTTGATCGCGTGGTAACCGAACACGAAACACCGCGGCACGAAGAACTCTCCACGGCGAACCTGCTGAAACTCTCCGAACAGGAACCGCCGGAAGAGGCACATGAGTACTTCGACACCTATCTGGATGAAGCCTGGCTGCTCGGTAAGCGAACGGCCGAGATGCACATGACGCTGGCGTCTGAACGCAGCAATCCGGATTTCGCACCGGAGCAGTTCAACACGTTCTCCCAGCGGTCGATCTACCAGTCCATGCGCACCAGCACGCGTCAGACGATGCAGTCACTCCGCCGTGCCAGGCGTCATCTTCCAGACGAGGCACAACCGCTTGTCGACGACGTCATCAGCGCCGAGCCGGAGATCGAAAACCGCCTCCGGGCGATGATTCAGCGCCGGGTCGACGGGATTCGCGCACGCACCCACGGCGATTACCATCTCGGTCAGGTCCTGTTTACCGGTAAGGACTTCATGATCATCGACTTCGAGGGCGAACCGGCCCGTTCGATCGGTGAGCGACGGTTGAAGCGTCCACCGCTGCGGGATGTCGCCGGGATGCTGCGATCGTTCCACTATGCAGCCTACGCGGCGATGTTCACGCAGCTCCAGGGCGGCATCATCCGTGAGGAAGACACCGAGCATCTGGAGCCGTGGATCCGCTACTGGTACGTCTGGGTCACGAGCTCGTATCTCAAGGGGTATCTGGAAACCGCCGCCGGTTCGATCGTCGTACCGGACGATCCAGACGACCTGCACATGCTGCTGGACATCCATATGCTGGAGAAGGCGGTGTATGAACTGAACTACGAACTGAACAACCGCCCGGGCTGGGTCAGCATTCCGTTGCAGGGAATCCGGGATCTCGCCATGGCGGGTGACACTTGATAAACCGGCGAAAACGCTGAGATTCGGCCGGTCAATTGCCGGAATCTTAATTGCGTACCCGGAATTGCCGGCGTTTACGCGCGAGCAATCAGGTTGGAGAAGGTATCGTGAGCGGCGTTCGACAGGAGAACAACACAATTATCACCGAGCACGATGTGTACCTTTTCAACGAGGGGACGCATTATCGACTGCACCAGATCCTGGGGTCGCGCCCGATCGAGCGTGATGGCGAACCGGGAGTGCACTTCGCCGTCTGGGCGCCGAACGCTCAATCAGTCAGCGTCATCGGCGATTTCAACGACTGGGACAAACAATCTCATCCGATGCAGATGATCGGCCAAAGCGGAATCTGGTCGCTCTTCATTCCGAAGATTGAAAAAGGCGCCGGGTACAAGTACCACATCAAATCCCAGCATCATGGGTTCGCCGTGGACAAGGCCGACCCGTTTGCGATTCATACCGAAACCCCACCCAAGACAGGTTCCAAGGTGTGGGATCTGGATTACGAGTGGGGCGACCGGGAGTGGATGGCTCAGCGGGGCGATCGGAATGATGCCAGTGCGCCGATCTCGGTGTACGAAGTCCACCTGGGATCGTGGATGCGATACCCGGATGGAAACTTCATGACCTATCGGGATCTCGCTCCGAAGCTCTCGGAATACGTCTCGGATCTCGGATTCACGCACGTCGAGTTTATGCCAATCACGGAGCACCCATTCTACGGCTCCTGGGGTTACCAGACGACAGGGTACTTCGCCCCGACGAGCCGGTTCGGCACGCCCCAGGACTTCATGTTCCTGGTCGACACGCTTCATCAGTACGGGATCGGAGTCATTCTGGACTGGGTTCCATCTCACTTTCCCACGGACGAGCACGGCCTGGCGTACTTCGATGGAACCCACCTGTTCGAGCATGAGGACCCGCGGCAAGGGTTTCACCCGGACTGGCAGAGCTACATTTTCAACTACGGGCGGAACGAGGTCCGGAGTTTCCTGCTCAGCAGCGCGCTGCACTGGCTCGATAACTTCCACATCGATGGTTTGCGAGTCGACGCCGTTGCCTCGATGCTCTATCTCGATTATTCACGAGAAGGCGACGACTGGATCCCGAACGAGTTCGGCGGTCGGGAAAACCTCCGCGCAATCGAGTTCCTGAGACGGTTCAACGAAGTCATCTACCAGAACTATCCCGATGTCCAGACGATCGCTGAGGAATCGACATCCTGGCCGATGGTCTCCCGGCCAACCTATGTTGGCGGGCTCGGTTTCGGGATGAAATGGGATATGGGCTGGATGCATGACTCGCTGACGTACATCTCCAAGGAGCCGGTCTATCGACGCTACCATCACACTAATCTGAGCTTCCGGATGATTTACGCCTTCAGCGAGAACTTTATGTTACCGATCTCGCATGATGAGGTCGTGCATGGCAAGGGCTCCTTGCTGAACAAGATGCCGGGAGACGACTGGCAGCGTCACGCGAACCTGCGCTCCTACCTCGGTTACATGTACACCCAGCCCGGGAAAAAGCTCCTCTTCATGGGCAGCGAATTCGGGCAGTGGCTTGAATGGAACCACGATTCGCAGCTTCAGTGGGAAGCGTTCGAGTACGAACCGCATCAGGGATTGCATCGCTGGGTTACCGAGCTGAATCGACTGTACAAAAGCGAACCGGCCCTTCATGAGCTCGATTTCGATCCGGCCGGTTTCTCCTGGATCGACGCCAATGACGCGGATAACTCGGTCCTGAGTTATGTCCGGATGTGCAAATCGAACGCCGACATCATTCTCGCCGTCTTCAACTTCACGCCGGTTCCACGTGAGGGATACACAATCGGCGTCCCGGACGGTGGATACTGGCGGGAAATTCTCAACAGTGATGCAGAGCACTACTGGGGCTCAGGACAGGGCAACTACGGTGGAGTCGAGGCAGAAGCGAACCCGTGGCACGGTCGGCCGTACTCACTCCGCTTGCAGTTGCCGCCGCTGTCGATGATCCTGCTGAAGAACGAGGCGGTCTGGGGATGAGATCGAACCCTTCACCTGGAGCCATCCCGATCGGGGATGGCCAGGTCCGTTTCACGGTCTGGGCGCCGAACTGTAATCAGGTAGACCTGAAACTGCTCGACCCTGCCGGCACGACCGTCCCGTTGAAACGAGACGAGACTGGTTATCACCAGGTGACAGTCAACGACGTTCCGGCAGGGACGTCCTACATATACGTGCTGGACGGCGAGATCGAACGACCTGACCCGGCATCGCGGTATCAGCCAGAAGGCGTCCACGGACGGTCCGTCGTTGTTGATCCAACGGAGTACAAGTGGAATGACGATGCCTGGCGTGGCCGACCGCTGGATGAGTTCGTTATCTACGAACTTCATGTGGGGACGTTCAGCGCGGAGGGAACGTTCGACGGCGTCATTCCGCATCTGGATGAACTGGCTGATCTCGGAGTTACCGCCATCGAACTGCTTCCCGTAGCGCAGTTTCCCGGGAACCGGAACTGGGGCTACGACGGAGTCGGGCTCTACGCGGTGCAGGAATCGTACGGCGGGCCGGACGGTCTCCGACGACTGGTCGATGCCTGTCACCAGCGCGGGATCGCGGTCATTCTCGATGTCGTCTACAACCACCTTGGGCCGGAAGGAAACTATCTTCGCGACTTCGGTCCCTACTTCACCGACCATTATCAGACGCCGTGGGGCGACGCGATCAATTTCGATGGCCCCGGCAGCGATCACGTCCGGCACTTTTTTCTGGAGAACGCCCGTTACTGGCTGCGTGACTATCACCTGGATGGCTTTCGATTCGACGCTGTCCACGCGATCTACGACGTCTCCGCGGTGCACTTTCTGGAAGAGCTCGCGACGACGATTCACGACGAAGCCGAAGATCGCCGCCTGCCCGCAGTCGTTATCGCCGAGAGCGACCTGAACGATCCACAAGTGATTCGCCCGCCGGAGCTTGGTGGATATGGTCATGACGCGCAGTGGGCTGACGACTTCCACCACTCGTTGCATGCGCTGCTGACCGGCGAACGCGACGGTTATTATGTCGACTACGGCCGGGTTCACCACCTCGCCAGAGCGATGCGAAATGGCTACATGTTTACCGGCCAGTACTCACGCTTTCGGGACCGGGCGCACGGGCGCTGGCATGGCATCCGGGATGGTCGCCGCTTCGTCGTTTGCTCACAGAATCACGACCAGGTTGGCAACCGGGCGACCGGGGACCGCCTGACGGCGAATCTGGATTTCGAACAGCTCAAACTTGTCGCAGGTGTTACGTTGCTTTCCCCGTTTGTCCCAATGCTGTTTCAGGGCGAAGAGTACGCTGAACCCAACCCGTTTCAGTACTTCGTGAGTCACGGGGATCCAGACCTCGTGAAAGCCGTGCAGGAAGGCCGTGCGCGCGAGTTCAAAGCGTTCAACTGGAGCGCCGAGGTTCCTGACCCGCAGGCGGAATCGACATTCCGGCATTCGAAGCTCAATCACCATTTGAAGACCACGGAGCCGCATGCGTCGATCGCGGGCTGGTACCGGGAACTCCTGCGAATTCGCCGGGAGTTGCCTGCGCTGCGACGGCTGGACCTCGCCCGGCAAGAGGTAACAGCCATACCTGGAACGTCGGTACTGTTCCTGCGCCGCTTCCACGAGGCTGGCGAATTCCTGATGCTGTGCAATTTCGCCTCAACGGCAGAGTCGATCACGATATCATTGCCTGATCTCGGCTGGCGTCCGATTCTCAACTCACGGGAAACACGCTGGGATGGAAACGGGGACGCTGCGCCTCGAGTCGTGCTGAATCACGGCGTCGCGGAGATCGATGTGCCCGGGAAAGGCCTCATCGCCTACCTGGGAACTGGCAACGCCCCTGACTGAAACGAAGCGAACCTGACCCGAAGAATTCATATTGCGGCCTCAGGCCCTGGACTCGGAGATATTGGGTGCAACAATACGTTTGTGTCCACTGCCATTTCTATCAACCACCACGAGAGAATGCCTGGCTCGAAGCGATCGAGCTGCAGGATTCCGCGCACCCGTTTCACGACTGGAACGCCCGGATTACTGCGGAGTGCTACGCCCCGAATGGCGCATCCCGGATTGTGAACTGGGACGGCCAGATCGAGCAGATCATCAATAACTACGCGCGAATCAGTTTCAACGTTGGCCCAACGCTGCTCGCCTGGCTGGAAGAGGAATCACCGGACGTCTATCAGGCCATCCTGGATGCAGACGCGGAGAGTCAGGAACTGTTCGATGGTCACGGGTCGGCGATGGCACAGGCCTACAATCACATGATCCTGCCGCTGGCAAATACGCGGGACAAATACACCCAGATCCTCTGGGGGATTCGGGATTTTCAGCAGCGGTTCGGACGCGATCCCAAGGGGATGTGGCTGCCAGAGACGGCAGTCGATCTGGAGTCGCTGGACATCATGGCCGAGCTTGGCATCGAATACACAATCTTCTCACCGTTCCAGGCCCAGAGCGTTCGCGAGATCGGCGAGGAAGAGTGGGAAGATGCCCACGGCGGCAACGTCGACCCTACCCGCCCCTATCTGATCAACCTGCCATCCGGGCGGACGATCGCCGGGTTCTTCTATGATGGACCGATCTCTCAGGGTGTCGCGTTTGAAGGGTTGCTCAGCAGTGGCGAGAAGCTCGCCGACCGGCTGATGAGCGGGTTTGACGATGAACGAGACTGGCCGCAAATTCTTCACATTGCCACGGACGGCGAGAGTTACGGTCACCACCATCGCCATGGAGATATGGCCCTCGCCTATGCCCTGCATGTCATCAACGAGCGGGAAGACGTCCAACTGACCAACTACGCCGCCTACCTCGCCGAGAACGAGATCACGCACGAGGCGCTCGTCTACGATGACAGTTCCTGGAGCTGTGTTCACGGGATCGAGCGCTGGCGAAGCGATTGTGGCTGCAATTCCGGCGGTCACGACTGGCACCAGCGCTGGCGAGCACCGTTGCGGGACTCGCTTGACTGGCTCCGGGATCACCTCATCGATCAGTATGAGGACGCAGCAAAGCCGCTGATGAAGGATCCCTGGAAAGCTCGGGATGAGTTCATCGACGTCATCCTGGATCGCTCGACCGAGAACGTCGATGCATTTCTTGGGCGCCATGCCGGTCGAGAACTGAGTGGGGAAGAAAAGATTACCGCGCTGAAGCTGCTGGAGATGCAACGTCACGCGATGCTGATGTACACGTCCTGCGGCTGGTTCTTTGACGACCTCTCCGGTATCGAGACGGTTCAGGTGATCCAGTATGCCGGTCGCACCGTGCAACTTGCCCAGGAGCTCTTCGGCGATTCGATCGAGGAGAAATTCCTGGAGCGACTGGAAGAGGCCCCGAGCAACGTGCGCGAGCACAAGAACGGTCGGGTCATCTACGACAAGATGGTCAAACCGGCTATGGTCGACCTGGAGAAGGTCGGCGCGCACTACGCGATCAGTTCTCTGTTCGAGGAGTACGGCCCCGAGACCGAAGTCTTCTGCTACCTCGCCGAGTTGCTCGATTCCGAGGAACTCGCCGCCGGTCGAGCGTCGATGACGACCGGGCAGGTCAAGCTCACCTCACGCATCACCAGCGAGTCCGAAGAACTCGCCTTCGGCGTGGCGCATTTCGGTGATCACAACCTGCTCGGAGGCGTCCGGCCATTCAGGACGCTCAGTTCCTATCAGGAAATGCAAGAGGATCTCTCAGATCAGTTCAAGCGAGCAGAGTTTCCGGAGCTCGTCCGAGCGATCGACCGCCACTTCAAATCGAACAACTATTCGATTCGATCGCTCTTCCGCGATGAACAACGGAAGATCCTCGATATCATTCTCAACTCTACGCTCGAGGAAACGGCCGCAGTCTACCGGCATCTGCACGAGGACAATCAGACGCTAATGCACTTCCTGGCAGACATCAACGCCCCACTTCCGGATGCATTCGAACTGACCAGCGAGTTCGTTATCAACCTGCGTCTACGGGAACTGTTCCAGGAGCCGGAACTGAATTTCGATGAGATCGAGCACCTGCTCAACCAGGTGAGGCAATGGTCGATCAAGCTCGACAGCGAGGAACTCGGATATGTTCTGGCTCAAACGATTGACAGTCTCGCAGTTGAGTTCGGGGAAAACCCGGAGAGTCTGGAGCTGCTCGACCAGCTGGATGATGCCGTCGAACTGGCAGTTGAGCTTCCGTTCGAGGTCAACCTCTGGCGATCGCAGAACATCTACTGGGACATCCTGCAAAACCGGTATCAGGAACTGATCGAGCGCGGTTCCGACGATGAAGAACTGAACAACTGGATCGAGAAGTTCCAGGAACTGGGCGAGCGACTTTCGGTAGAGGTAGATGCCTGACATGACCCATACTCCGACTGCCACGTACCGACTGCAGTTCAATCCCGATTTCGGATTCCGGGACGCCATTTCCCTCCTCCCGTATCTGGAGAAACTGGGAATTAGCCATGTCTATGCGTCGCCGCTTCTCAGACCGGCTCCGGGAAGCGCGCACGGCTACGATGTCGTCGATCCGACAAGTCTCAATCCGGAGCTTGGCGAGGAAGCAGAGTTTCAGGCACTGCTTGATGAACTCGCGTCCCGGGACATGGGACTGATCCTCGACATCGTTCCGAATCACATGGCGGTGAACTCAGCAAACGAGTGGTGGCAGGACGTCCTGGAACATGGCCGTAAATCGCGATTTGCGCATTACTTCGACATCGACTGGGAACGCGGTGACGGGAAGGCCGTCGTGCCGACGCTCGGCGATCATTTCGGTTCCACGCTGGAAAACGGCGAGCTGCAACTGCGGATCGAAGAGCGTGGCCTGGCGATCTACTATTACGAAAATCGCTTCCCGATCAACCCGGCCAGCTACAAGCAGGTCGTGAGCGACGTCCGACATCGATACCGGCAAATCGCCGGTGAGGACGGCGGTTCGATCGAATCCGAGCTACAGGCGATTATTGATCTCTCCCGTGAGATAACAGCCGAGTCGGGCCATCAGCAGGAGCTCGAGCAGGCAGCATCCGGGCTGGGTCGCCGGACGTGGAATCTTTTCCGCGAGGGAGAAAAAATCCAGACCGCGTTTCAGAGCGTTATCGACGCCTGCAACGGCGAACCCGGGAATCCGGCCTCGTTTAACCGCCTGGAGCGACTTCTCGACTCTCAGTGTTTCCGGCTCACCTACTGGCGAAGGGCGAGTGAGGAGATCAACTACCGACGCTTCTTCGATATCGGAGACCTGATCAGCCTCCGAATAGAGGATCCAGACGTTTTCGACGCAGTTCACGCGTTGATCCTCGAGTACGCGGGAACACCTGGGCTCGATGGGTTCCGGGCGGATCACGTCGACGGACTGTACGCCCCTGAGGAGTACGCTGAGCGTTTGCATCAGCGTCTGGCCGACGCGTCCGGCACTGAATCAGTCTACACCGTTCTGTTCGAGAAGATCCTGACTGGCGACGAGCAGCTTCCGCCGGACTGGCGAATTTCGGGAACAACCGGCTACGAGTTTGCCCACAGGGTCAACGCGGTCCTCGCCGACCCCGAAGGGTTCCAGAAGATCGAGCAGCACTACGCAAAGATCACCGGGCTGGAACAGGGCTTCACTGCAGTGGTTACGGAGAATAAGGCGAAGGTGCTCGACGAGCTGTTCTCCGGCCAGTTTCAGATGCTGGTTGATGAGCTCGTGGCGGTTGCCCGATCAACTCGCGCATTTCGTGACCTCTCGCGCGAACAGCTCGAATCGGCAGTTCGATTGGCAATGATTGAACTTCCCGTCTATCGCACCTATGTCAACGATGACGGTGTCGATCAGCGCGACCGCCAGATTCTGCAGGATACGCTGGAAGCGGCGCGTGCGGAGTTGGACGACATAGAAGAGCAAACGTGGGACTTTCTGTATCAGGTCTTCCTCGGAAACGGGGACGCCGAATGGACGCACGCAGCCCGGCAATGGGTCCGGCGATGGCAACAGTTCACTGGACCGCTAATGGCCAAAGGCCTCGAGGATACGGCGTTGTACGTCTATACGCCACTTGTGTCGTTGAATGAGGTGGGTGGCGAACCGGAAGTGCTCTCGCCCAATGTACTGCACGCCCACAGCAGCCACCTCGCCGCGCACTGGCCCGCCAGCATGTTGACCTCGTCGACCCACGACACCAAACGAAGCGAGGATGTCCGGGCGCGGATCGCCGTTCTGAGCGAACTCGCTGATGAATGGCTGACCCATCTCGAGTCATGGCGTGAGCTGAATGCCGGGATGCGTGAGACCATCGACGGCCAGCCCGTTCCGGACGCCAACGAAGAACAACTCATCTATCAGACGCTGCTTGGTGCCTGGCCACTGGACCGATCGGAATTCAGATCCTTCCGGGACCGGGTTCAGGAATACATGGTCAAGGCGATGCGTGAGGCGAAGGTCCATACCAACTGGATCGCAGTGAATGACGAGCACGAAGCTGCGGTCCTGAAATTCATCCAGCAATTGCTCGATGTCGACCCGGCCAGCAGGTTCTTCCAGGAGTTCATCGCCTTCCAGACGAAGATCTCGAGTTATGGCGCCTGGAACAGCCTTTCTCAGGTCGCACTGAAGGCGACGAGCCCAGGGTTCCCCGATATCTATCAGGGCAATGAACTCTGGGACTTCTCCCTCGCCGACCCGGACAACCGACGGCCGGTCGATTTCGATCTACGCCAGCGTTATGTCGACTTCCTGGAGCACGTCACCGGTGATGATGTTCCCGGGCTCGTTCAGCAGTGGCGAGATGGTCGGATCAAGCAGCTTGTCACCGCTTGTATCCTGCGAACCCGGCGGGAAGAACCAGAGCCCTTCGGTTCCGGTAGTTACCTCGCGCTTGAGTCCAGCGGCCGCTTTGCGGATAACGTGATCGCGTTTGCCCGGAATGCTGGTGATCACTGGTCGATCACTGTCGTTCCTCGCCTCACCTCGCAACTGGTCAGGCCGGACGAACCGCCAGTTGGTTCAGAAGTCTGGGAAGACACCCGGATCCTGCTGCCACCAGAGGCTCCGTCTACCTGGGTGGACGTCGTCACCGGAGCTCACCTAACTGTCTCTGATGATCACTCGGTGCCGATCGGAGACGTTCTCGCACGCGCTCCGGTGTCGGTGCTACGATCATCCTGATCTGACGGCTGAATGTTATCCGCATAAGTGAAACGGGGTACTGCGTGAAGTTCGATCCGAGTACGATGGAGCATCCGGATATCTACAAGGTCCTCTCCGGAGTCGTGGTCCCCCGGCCGATAGCCTGGGTCTCGACCTTCGGACCAGATGGCGTTCCGAACGTTGCTCCATACAGTTTCTTCCAGCCAATCACCCCCAGCCCGCCACACATTTCCTTCTCCGCCGGTTCTCGCGACGGTCAGAAAAAAGACACGGAGCGCAACATCGAGGAGACCGGCGATTTCGTCGTCAACATCGTCAATGCGGACATCGCGCGAAGAATGGCGATCAGCGCGCTGGATTTCGCTCCGGAGCAGGATGAATTCGAGGCGACCGGATTGACGATCGAACCCAGCGACGTCGTTTCGGCACCTCGTGTTGCGGAAGCGCCCGCCAATCTTGAGTGTCAGGTCCGCCAGATGATTCCGATCGGCGACGAACGCTACGGCGCGACATTGATCATCGGCGAGGTCGTTCAGTTCCACGTGCGGGATGATCTTGTCCTCGAGCAGGGCCGGATAGACTTCAAGACACTGGATGCGGTCGGTCGACTCGCCGGTGACTGGTACTGCTCCACTAGCGAGCAATACGAACTTCCCCGCGCACGGTACCAGCGAGAATTGTCCGACTGGTTCGAATAACGAGCGAATGCGAGGTGGCGGCCATGCCCTGGTTTGTTCTGACCTACGACGTCGTTGATGATTATGTCGAGCGCAGGGCTCAGTTCAGAGAGGAACATCTCGGAATTGCGAAAGCATCGCACCAGCGCGGTGAATTGATCCTTGCCGGAGCAATTGGCGATCCCGTTGACGGTGCAATGCTCGTTTTTCGGGGCGATGACGCCTCGATTGCCGAGGAATTCGCACGGAATGATCCATACGTCACCAATGGGCTGGTCACCAACTGGACCGTCAAGCCCTGGAACGTGGTGATCGAGTAGACGGGCAATTAGCTTCCGCTTCGCCGTCGCCGGTTGGCTCTCTGGGCACGATCTGCCATCGCCTGATCGACAGCTTTGTCGAGCCGTTCATCAAGTTGTTCCGCATCGAACCCTGGTCCAAGCATCTCGACGATCATCGAGGTAGCATCGGCCGTCATCTCCGGCGTAAGCGGATGGTTCGCCCCCGCGAGCGCCGTTGCGACCAGCAAGAAGTCGCTATCCGGGAGGTTTTCATCCGCAAGCGATTTCGCTCGACCAATGAACGCGAGTTGGGCATCCGGATCTGCCGGCTTGCCACGCACCGCGAGCTGGGCGCCGAGCAGCCGCCACAGATCGGCGTTTCGTTTCTGGCGCCGGCTTCCATCGCCGTGAAGAGCAGTCGCAATCTCGGCGATTCGCTCGACCGTCGGCTCTTCCCCTGTTTCGTCCAGCGCAATCATCGACACATCGAGGTGCCGCGGAGAGACGCGCCATCCGGCAATCCGGCGTACATCTTTGAGAATCTCGCGATCCTCGTCGAGAATGTTGCCCTCACCTTGCGGCTCGGTTCCTTCTTCACTCATCGCTCTTCCATCTCAATTCGTGGTTGGCACTGAGGCGCTTCCTTGATCAATACGAACTTCTCGTTAGAATGATGGCACACAAGTATCGAATTTACGCGCACCATTTGTATGACTGGAGCCCGGATGACGACTGATCACAGGCGCTATAGCTACTGGTTGGAAACGGTTGAAGACGATCTGACGCCGCGACCACCCCTCACTGGTTCGGAAACGGTCGACGTTGCGATTCTTGGCGCCGGATTGACCGGCCTCTGGACAGCCTACTATTTGCTCCAGCATGATCCGTCGCTGCGAGTAGCGATTGTGGAGCAGCAGATCGCCGGGTTTGGCGCTTCCGGTCGAAACGGCGGCTGGCTCTCACCCGGCTTTCCGGTTTCGCTGCCAGAACTCGAGCGCCGGTTTGGTCAAACGAATACGGTCGATCTCTACAATGCGATGGTGCAGGCCGTACATGAATCACTCCGCGTCCTCGAATCCGAAGGAATCGACGCCGATCAGGAGCAGGCTGGCTCGATCCGGATGGCGCGTGGAGCACACCAGCTTCCCTCGGTCGAACGGGCAATCCGAACCTACGACCGGCTGGGACTCGGTGAGTACGCCCAGCCGCTGGATGCCAGCGAGCTTTTGGAACGAGTCCGTGTAACGCAGGCGATCAAAGCGATGTACAACCCGGTCACCGCGAACGTGAACCCGGCGAAAATGGTGCGTGGGCTCGCCCGGACAGTCGAACGTCTCGGCGCATCGATCTTCGAACAGACCCGCGTTATCGACTACGAAACCGGCGACTATCCACGCCTGATGACGACGCACGGAGATGTCCGGGCAAACGTCGTCGTGCTCGCTGGCGAGGGCTACCTGAGCCAGCTTTCGAAGGAGAGTCGCACGGTCATCCCGCTCTACTCCCTGATAACGCTGACAGAACCGCTGAGCGATGAGCAGATGGCCGAGATCGGTTGGGACAAACGCTATTGCATCGGTTCATCGCGCTATACGGTCGATTACCTCTCGCGAACCGTCGACAATCGGATCGCCGTGGGCGGGCGTGGCGCGCCGTACCATTTTGGATCCCGGATCTCTGATGCGTTCGATCAACACGGGCCGACGCACCAGATGCTGCAGCGAATGGCGCGGGAATGGTTTCCGGTTCTGGAAGACGTGCAGTTCACCCACTCCTGGGGCGGACCGCTCGGAATGCCGCGGGACTGGATGCCGAGCATGGGTTACGAACCGGCCAACGGGCTCGCCTGGGCCCGGGGATACACCGGCCAGGGAGTTGCCACGGCGAATCTTTCGGGACAGATTCTTGCGGACCTGATAAGCGGTCGGGAGTCCGAACTGACTCATCTCCCACCGGTGAACTACGAGAACCGGAAATGGGAGCCGGAACCACTCCGCTGGCTGGGAATCAGGTTCGTGCAGTCTGGATTCACTGAACTCGATCGTCGCGCGGAACAGACGGGCCGAGCACCGACCGGTCGCAGTCTCGCCGAACGGCTGGGCCGCCACTAGGACGTTCTATTCGATTTCGAGGCGAAGCAGGGATTATGCAGGGGAAATACCGAAACCGCAGCTACTGGCTCGACGCGATCGGGCACGAACTCATACCGCGTCCACCGCTTCAAGGATCGATTGACGTTGACGTTGCGATACTCGGGGCCGGCTTCACCGGACTGTGGACTGCCTGGTACCTGCTGGAACGCGATCCCTCGCTCAGAGTTGCGGTCGTCGAACAGGCGATCGCCGGGTTCGGAGCCTCGGGACGCAACGGCGGCGCCACCTCGGCAAGCTTCCCCTACTCGCTCGGGCGTCTGGAAAAGGACTTCGGGCGCGAAGCGGCCAGAGCCACGCATTTCGCAATGAAGGATTCGCTCGAGGAAATCCTGCGTGTCGCCGACGAACAGGGCATCGACGCCCACCAGCACCGTGGCGGATCGATGCGCTTCGCAAGAGCACCGCATCAACTCAAGGCCGTCGATTCTACGCTGGAGACATACCGGACTCTTGGCCTGGACGACCACGTCGAGGCGCTTTCCGGCGACGAAATCAGACGAAAAGTAAACGTAAGCGACGTCATTCGAGGCTACAACAACCCGTCCGGGGCAGTCATTCAGCCAGCCAGGCTCGCCCGGGGACTGGCCGATGCGGTGGAACGCGCAGGCGCCACGATCTACGAAGAGACTCGAGTACTCGACTGGTCACCTGGCCAGCACCCGAAGCTGATGACCACGCGCGGTGATGTGCGGGCCCGGGCAATCGTCCTTGCTGGCGAGGCGTATCTCAGCCAGTTGCCGAAGACCAGAAGGGCCGTCGCGCCGTTTCACTCGCTGATGACCGTCACCGAGCCCCTGTCAGACGCTCAGTGGGCGGAGATCGGCTGGGAAAATCGGGAAACGATCGGCACCACCCAGTACAACGTCAACTATCACCAGCGGACCGCTGACGGACGCATCGCTTTCGGGGGACTCGGCGCGCCCTACTTCTTCGGATCCAACATTCGCGACATCTGGAATCCCGACCATCCAGTGTTCGTGAAGTTACGTCAACTTGCGGTTGAATGGTTCCCGGTTCTCCGCGACGTTACCTTTACCCACGCCTGGGGCGGCCCGTTCGGTATGCCGCGGGACCGGATGCCGTCCATGACCTTCGATGAAGCCAACGGGATAGCCTGGTCACGCGGATACACCGGCCAGGGTGTGACAACGGCGAACCTTGCCGGTCGCGTGCTTGCGAATCTGATCACCCGGACCGATTCCGACTTGCTCAACCTTCCGCCAGTCAATCATCGCAGCCCGGACTGGGAACCAGAGCCATTGCGATGGACCGGGATTCGCTTCATTCAATCTGGCTACGATGAGGTCGAACGTCGGGCCGAGGAAACCGGAATGCCCCCGTCGGGGCGCAGCATCGCCGAACGGATTGGTTGGCGGTAGGTTCAGGAAGGCCTCGGACGTTCTTGGGTTATCCGTATTTGTTCTGATGGACTTTTTTCCGGGCAAGGTAGTCCTCATCGGCCCGGATCTCATCCCACTTCTGCTTGAATATCGTTGCTGATTCCGCTTTGATCGGATCATTCTGGCGACCATGTTGCTCGCCGGATTCCTTGTATTTCCTGCCGCCCTGGTAATTGGCGTAACGGCGTGATCTGGTATAGCCCATCTGAATAAACTTGCGCACCATGTCCATTCCGACGAAGTCATCCTCGCTCCGGTAATGCTCGAACATCTCCGACAGCTTCTCGCATGACTCTCTCGCGATCTCCGGGGTCCGAAACCGCCAGAGAGGAAGTAGCTCGCTCTTGTACGGCTCAACCAGCAGCACTCCCTGTTCGCCTCTTCCGACCCGGTAGAGGTCCGGTCGCTCGCGCAAATTCAGCTTTGCGTAGTCGAGATCGTAGTCAAACGGCATACGCGCCTCATCGTAGTCATACGATGACCTGTCTCACTGAGTTGCCTGTCAAAACCGATGCCACCTGCGATGCGCTATGTCTACCGGTCTGTCGCAGGTCGCTCGTAATCCGGGCGAACTCGGTGATACTCTGCCCCGATCAGCGGTGATGAAATCATCAAGTCAGCCGAGCTCCGGTTGCAGGCGACCGGGATGTTCCAGACAACTGCAATCCGCAAGAGCGCCTTCACGTCCGGGTCGTGCGGCTGTTGCTCGAGCGGATCCCAGAAAAACACCAGCATATCAACGTCGCCATCGGCAATTCGGGCGCCGATCTGCTGGTCGCCACCGAGCGGGCCGCTTCGGTGCCGGTACACATCCAGTCCGAGCTCATCCTGCAGGAGCTTTCCGGTTGTCCCTGTCGCGGAGAGCGTCTGACCTTCCAGAAGCGGTTTGTTGTACCTTGCCCACTCGACGAGATCATCTTTCTTATTGTCGTGAGCAATCAGGGCGATGCGGAGCTTCGTGGTAGACGTTGTAGACGTAGTCTCGATCAACGGGCTCTCCGTTCAAGGTTTCCGAATGGCATGCCCCCGGAGCGGTTCCGAACCGAGGC
>SLMJ01000176.1 GCA_007133615.1 Thermomicrobiaceae bacterium
ACGATCCCGCGTCATCCGCAGGATGTAGGCGAAGATCTCGCCGTGGTGACACTCGACCAGGTCCTCGAATCGTTGGATCTCGGCCACGCCCTCACCCTTTCCGCAGCCACGATCTTTCACTACTCTATAACCGATGACGAACGGTTGTGTGAAAAATCGACGTCGTGATTCCAGGTGTGGTCCCGATAATCAGACGTTTTACTCCCTTCGTTTGTTACGAGGCATGCGGTTTCGCCGGCCGGGAAGCCTGTTGATACCGCGCGGCATTTAACGACGGAGTCAGTCCTCCGTCGCCCGCAGGACGTCTGAGGGGCGCCAATTGTTCCACAGCTGTCAACCTGGCGTCTGAAGTGGACGCTCATTGGCGCGAAAGTTGCGGTAACATCCTGTTAGATGCGCAACATGGCAGGAGTTGCAGTACGTACGTATGTCGAATGCGAGATACGTCCCCCGCATTCCGATTCAACGACCGCTTGATTCATCCTGAACGTCAACGCCTGAAGGGGAACGTGATGGCACGGGATATTGATCGCGATCACATCATCAGTCAGGGCACGCTACGCAGCGGTGCCGCCCGGCTGGATTACTACACAACAACGCCGGCGCCATCGCAGTGGGTTGCGGTCGGCGTGGTCTCCACAATTCCGGGTCGACCGAAGCCTCGCCTGGGACGGCGGCTGCTGGTCGGCAATGCGGATAGCGAAATCGGCTCGATGCTGGATCTGCAGTCGCAGTTTCTTCGAATGGCGAACGATATCAGTGATGTGCCGGATGTCCAGCGAGATCATCGGCTCACTGGTGAACAGGAACGCCGGGGACACCCGGCGACAGATCCGGGGCTCGACGCTCCTGATGTTCATGCTCGATGAGGTGGAGTGGGCGTTACTTCGCCTTACGAACGGTGAAGGTCGCCCGGCTGGTTTCCTGTTCGGCGAGTGTTGCTTCGACGACGTAGACGCCTTCCTTTTCCAGGTTGAGCGTCAGATCGATCGCGGCCTGCACACGCTGGTCTGATCCCGGGGTGATTCCAGCGGGGCGACCGGTTTCGAAATTTCCATTTATCGCGCCGTGGATCTCTTTGCCGTCTTCATCCATGATTCGCACGGTGAAGGTGTGCCGCTGGTTCGTCTCCGCCCAGGGAATGCTGAAGGCCAGCGCGAGCGCGGCCCTCTGTCGCACCGGAAAGTCCGATCCGACGCTGAGACGTTCCCAACCTCCACCGATTACGTAGAGCTTGTTGTTCGTGACCTGAGCGGCATCGGCGAGCATCATCCATTCGATCTTCACTGGTAGCCTCCGTTAGTGATCATTCGAAATGTTCTCCTGTGACAATACACCGTGTTCAGTGTCATTTCGACCGTAGTGGAGAAATCTGAGACCTGGAGGAGAATCCCCGTCGAGATGACACTGACGCGCTGAATGAGCCCACGACGAACGCGCTCCTCCGAATCATTACTACACAAAACCGGGCGGTGATGTTAGAATGCCGGAGTTGACATCGAGTCGGCAGGAAATTGGGTGCAATGCGATACGCATGGGAGCCAGTTCAAAACGGCCTGATCAGCGAGGCGAACGCCGTCGCTGTTGCTGCCGTTAAATTCGGCCCCGCGCCCAAACCCGCTCCCAGGACGGGCCTGGCTCCTGCATGCTCGAATGTCCACTCCAGTCGTAGGTAGCACACGACTGACACTTGAAACGGACAGACGAGCGGCGGTGAGTCAGAATGATGACTCCCGTCGTTTTTTGTTGTCTGGCGGATTATCGGTACACGCGGTGTAGTGTTTCAGGAGGTACAGGTAAATGGCGCAGGTTCAGATCAGCTGCCCGGAGTGCGGCGCAGAGTTCGAGCTCGACAGCATTGAAGTCGGGGAAATCATCCAGTGCCCGGAATGTGGTGTAGAGCTGGAAGTGCTCAGCACGGATCCGGTAGAGCTCGGCCTTGCACCGGACGAGGAAGAAGACTGGGGAGAATAGCTCACGATGAATGTTGCACTGCTCGCCGAACGGTTGCGCGTCGAAGAACGACAGATTGCTGATGCCTTCAAAGCGAAGGGTATGCCCAGTAATCTGATCAAACCGGCGTCGCTTTCGGTCAATCTCAATGAGGCTGCCGAGCCGGTGGCTGAGCTGGTGCTGGATCGTGCAGTCACCACCCGGGACACATCGTCCCTGCTGACGCTGCTCGGAAGCAACAACGCAATGATCGTGAACCGGCCGGCAACGAGCCGCTTGCTGGCCGACCGCATGGCGTTGATGCGGCATCTGATCATCGGGGGGTTGCCGGTTCCGCAAACGGAGATCGCGTTCGGCGAAGAGTCTGCGCTAGAGGCGATCGACGGGCTTGGCTATCCGGTCGTCATCAAGACGCTCGATGTCCGCCCGGGATTCCCGAGTGCTTTCGTCGATGACACGGACAGTGCCGAGGCGATAATCGAGCATCGGAACGTGCTGGGTCATGATCAAACGACCCTGATTCAGCGATTTCAGAAGTCAGTCAACGACCGCTCACTGCGAGCGGTCGTTATCGGTTCAGACGTGGTCGCGTTCGATGCCCGGCCGCATGACGGCTGGCGCCCGAATCAGAACGCCGATTTCGTCAATACAACCGATGTAGGCGATGACGTTCGATCGTTGGCGGAAACGGTGATTTCCAAAGTGGGGACCGGTGTCTACGCGGTCCTGATGATCGAGACCGAGAATGGTCCGGTGATCACCGGACTGGAGAATCTGGTCACCTTCCGGCATTTGACCGAACAGGAGATCAATCCGGCCGAGCTGATCGTCGAGTTCAGCCTGGCGCAAGTTGCAACGGCCAACCCACGGTAGAACGGGCAGCTCCGTCTGCCCCCGCCCAGAGAGGGATTGGAACATGATCGAACAAACGACCAGCCAGAACTCAACAGTTTCCACCGCGGCCTTGCTGCGTGGTCTGGTCGAGATCCCCAGTCCCTCCCGACAGGAATCCGACGCGGTCCATTGGCTCTGCCAGCAGATGGAATCACTCGGTCTCACGGCCTACGCTGACGGTGCCGGTAACGCGGTGGGTGTTAAAGGAAGCGGGCCGGTCGAGATCATGCTCCTGGGGCATATCGACACGGTTCCGGGATTCATCCCGGTCGAAGAGCAAGACGGTGCCCTGTACGGTCGAGGCACGGTCGACGCCAAAGGACCCCTGGCAACGTTTGTAGCGGCCACGGCACAGGCAGAGCTGCCGGAAGACGTGCAGGTGCGGGTCGTCGGTGCAGTTGAGGAAGAGGTCATGTCCTCTCGCGGAGCGCACTGGCTGATCGACAACGCGGAACCACCCGATGCCGTCATTATCGGCGAACCCAGTGGCTGGGACGCGATAGTCCTCGGATACAAGGGCTCGGTCTCGTTCGTCTACTCGATCGAACAGGGCATGGCGCATTCGGCCGGGAAAGAGGCAACGGCCGGGCAGATCTCGGTTGACTTCTGGAACCGGGTCAGCGACTGGTGCGGCTCGCAGAATGGCGAACTCGAACCAGGTTTCAAAACGGTCGACGCCACGCTCAACGCGTTCAACACGGAGTCAGACGGACTCACCCAGCGCGCCGAGGTTCGCGGAAACCTGCGGTTGCCTCCCGGTCTCACCCCCGATGATGCAATCGCAGCGGTTCAGAGCCTCGTTGGCGATGGGAAGATCGAATTTACTGTCAACGCTCCGGCGTATCGGTGCGAGCGACGCACCGCGCTGGTAACGGCATTCAACGCGGCGATCCGGCAGGTCGGCGCAACACCCCGAACGAAGGTGAAAACGGGCACCTCGGACATGAATCTGGTCGGACCGGTCTGGAACTGCCCGATGCTCGCCTACGGGCCGGGTGATTCTCAGCTCGACCACACCCCGAACGAACACGTGATGATCGAAGATCTCGAACGAGCAACGGAGATTCTGACCAGCGCACTGGAGCGGGTCAGCCGCTCGCTGAGTCAGGCGAAATCGGAGGCAAACTAATGGCGACGAAGCCGAACGTTGGAATCCTGCTTTCACAGCTACGCGAAGAAGAGAAGCTGCTTCTTCGTGCGTTTGCCTCGCACGGCATCGACCCCGTTCGCCTGACGGACCGCAAGCTTCAACTGGAACTGACCGATCTCAGCTGGCTGCATCAGATGGAGCTCGACGTCGTGCTCGATCGGTGCCTGGCCCATGGCCGGGCCGGAATTGTTCTCCAGGCACTGGATGTTGCCGGCATCCGTTCAGTAAACACACGGCAAGCTGCCGTGATTGCCGATGACAAGGTAGAGTGCTCACTCATTCTTGGCGCAGCCGGGATTCCAACGCTCCGCACGTTTATGGCGTTTACCGTGGAGTCAGCCCTGGAGGCGCTCGACCAGCTTGGCTATCCAGCAGTGTTGAAGCCAGTTGCCGGCTCCTGGGGACGATTGCTCGGCAAGGTCAATTCGCCGGGATCTGCCCGGGCGTTGCTGGAGCACAAACGCCAGCTTGGCTCCTATCACCATTCGATGTTCTACATTCAGGAGTATGTCGAGAAGCCTGGCCGCGATCTGCGAATCTTCATCGTCGGCGACGACATCGTTGCCGGGTCCTATCGGTCAGCTGAGCACTGGGTAACGAACGTCGCCCGTGGAGCGGTGTCTGAACCATGCCCGATTACGCCGGACATCGCCGAGATCAGCATGCGAGCGGCAAAGGCAATTGGCGTGGAGATTTCCGGCGTCGACCTGGTGGAAACATCGGACGGCCTGAAGGTTATTGAGGTCAATGGCGGCGCCGAGTTCAAAGGGCTGATGAGCACGACCGATTGCGACATCGCCCAACACATCGTTGATTACGTGGTGAACACGAGTACGCCGAGCACGTCGGCATCGTTGAATGGAACGCAGAAGTCCACGGTACAGAGTCTGGCGGGCGACGACTAGAAGTCAGATCGACCGAGAAGAGCGGCGGGAGCTCAGGGGCGTGCTCCCCTACGCCGATCACAGGTAGGGGCCGTGTTGTCGGTCACCGAGAGGCGGGAGCACAGGGGCGTGCTCCCCTACGCCGATCACAGGTAGGGGCCGACGCCCCTGTCGGCCCGATCAGAAGTTCGTGACGAGTCAGTTATTCGAAAGGCATAGCGCAGAACATGGCAATTGAGGCAGCAATACTCGGAGGATCCGGTTATGCCGGTGGTGAGCTTTTGCGGCTCCTGCTGGACCATCCGGAGGTGAACGTCACCCAGATCACGTCCCGGGCGCGGGCGAAGCGCTTCGTGCACACTGTTCACCCAAACCTCAGAAAACGGACGCAGCTCAAATTCATCGCACCAGAAGATCTGCAGCCGTGCGATGTCCTCTTTGCCTGCACTCCGCACGGTGCGACCGCACCGCAGGTGGACGAGCTGAAATCGATTGCGCCGATTGTCGTGGACTTGAGTGCGGACTTCCGACTACGGAGCGCCGGCGATTATGACACCTGGTATGGGTGGGAACACCCTCGTCCGGAATTGATTCCGGAGACGGTCTACGGCATGCCGGAGCTGCACCGGGACGAGATCAAGAACAGCAACTACATCGCGAGCCCTGGTTGCACGGCAACGGC
>SLMJ01000401.1 GCA_007133615.1 Thermomicrobiaceae bacterium
GCCCATGTCCAGATATTTCTGGCGCTCGTCGGGTTCAGTCGGGATGGCCATCCCAAGGGCGACCTGATCCCGTACCTGGTCGCAAACGTAGCGCATGCAGTCGTCGGTGTCCTGAATCGGGAACTGTGGGTTCGTCGCGAGGCTCAATCCGAGGTCACTGGTGCCGAAGGCGATGAAATCGAGTCCCGGTTTGACGAACCGGCGAGCGTTGGCAATCGCTTCGACCGATTCCAGCATGATCCCAAGGACTGCCCGTTCGTTCCACCACTGGGCATATTCGTGTAGTCCAGCCGGTGCCTTACCCGAGGAAATGCCCATTCGGAACGGGCCGCCGAAACTGCGACGTCCCTTTGGCAGGTAGTAGGTGTACTTGATCGCTTCGTCGACTGATTCCTCAGTCTCGATCTCGGGAACCATGATCGCGGTCGGCCCGAAATCGAAGTACCGTCCAATCAGATAGGTCTGATGCGTATGTGGAATCCGGAGTTTGACCGGCATATCGAACTCTTCGGCGATCTGGCAGAAGTTCGTCAGTTGTTCCTCAGTAAACGGCGAGTGCTGGCCCTCAACATAGAGCAGGTCGTACGGCTTTTGCTCCAGCGCCGAGACAAGTGCCGCGCGCTCCATTGTGACGCTCACCCGAAGGGCAACGATGACTTCCCGGTCGCGAATCCGCTTTTTCAATCCAGCAATGTTCGGCATGTGGTTCCTCCTCATTAGAGTGATACAGGCGGAAGCTGGCTGGCGGTTTTGCCGTGCTCCCACGGTGATATCCGGTCTTCCGGTATTTCAAGGCCAAACCCCGGAGCATCCGACGGTACGAGCCGGCCGTTCTCGGGCACCGACATACCAGGGATCGGTTTGACCTCTTCCAAGGGTACGCCGACCGGCGTGCTCAGATGGAACTCGCCCCAGGTACACTCCGGCATGGCGTAGGAGAAGTGCTGGCCATAGGGCGTGTTCATTCCGGCGTGCAAGCTGGTTTTGATTCCGGCGGCCTCGGCCATGTGGTAAATCTTCAGCGCTTCAGTTACACCACCGCACCAGTGCAAATCGGGTTGCACCACATCACAGCAGCGGTTCTCGATCAGTTGCCGGAACGGAATCCGGGTGTGATGGTCTTCCCCGGTGGCGATCGGCATGTAGTTGATCGCCTGGCGGATCTGGATATGCCCTTCCAGGTCGTCCGGGATCAACGGCTCTTCCAGCCAGCGGAGCTCATATGGACGAAGCCGTTCGGCCAGTCGGATGGTGAACTCGACGTCGTAGGCCATCACCGGGTTGAACATTAGCTCGACGTTGGAGCCGACCGTCTCCCTGGCGTGGGCGATCTTCTCCTCGATGATGTTGAGCCCTTCGATGCCTTGCTCGTAGTGGACCGGGTTCGTGACCTTGAACGCGGGAAAGCCGAGCTCAATCGACCAGTCGAGATCATCGCTGGTGCAGTAGCAGCGAATGCTCTCGTGGGCGGGGCCACCAAGCAGTCGGTAGACCGGTTGCTCGAGCAGCTTTCCTTTGAGATCCCAGAGGGCCAGATCGATCCCGCTCTGAGCAATTGCATTCAATCCCGCGGCACCGTGGTGAAGGCTGGAACGCCACATCATGTCGTTGAGCAACTCGGTCGCAAAGCAGTCGCGACCTTCCAGGATCGGCGCGTAGTGGAAATCGATCAGCGCGGCGACCGGTTCACCAAACGTGCATCGGCCGAGTCCCCAGGTGCCGTCCTCGGCGGTGACTTTCACCCAGACAGGCGCCCCGCCGACCCCCGGCGTCTTCATCGGAAGATCTGGTGGGTAGTCCGGGTACTTGTTCATCGGGGCGCCGATCGGAGTCGACGCTCGCCAGCTTTCCCGGCGGGCCGGTGTCTTCGGCTCCGGCGGTGGATTATCCACCCGGACCGCCCGGATTTCCCTGATCTTCACGTCGTGCTCCCGTCATCGCTCGGACGAATCAGGTATCGTGCTGTCGTACGTTAGACATCATGGTCGCCTAAACTACCGAAGTTGGGAAGAGGGCCTCCGAAGATTCTCTCTGATTGCAACCCGCGAAAGCTGCGGCACTGGAGGGCTATGAGGAGATTGATCTCTGACCATAAACCGTTCACAAAGTATCACCATTGAGATTCTCGTGAATTGAGGTTGAATGCCAGAGGTAATGACCGCAGCAGTCCTTACAGCACATGGCGGTCCCGAGGTACTTCAAGTCCGTCACAACGTACCTGTTCCGACCCCTGGTCCTGGTGACGTTCTTGTTGAAGTGACGGCGGCGGCCGTCAATAATACGGATATCTGGACGCGTGAAGGTGCGTACGGCTCCGCAAGTAATCCAGCTGCGATCGCTGGATGGCAGGGTGTACCGTTACGATTTCCCCGGATACAGGGAACCGACATTACCGGAAAGATTGTTTGTGTCGGTGACGGCGTTGACACTGGGCGCGTCGGACAACGAGTCGTCGTCGACCCGGCGATCTTTGAAAGTGAGGCCGAGGAGGCAAGGCTTTTAGCAGTGCTCGGATCCGAATACGATGGTGGATTTGCCCAATTCGCCGTTGTACAAGCCGAGCACGCACATGATGTAAGCGACTCCCCGCTAACTGATGAGCAGCTTGCCTGCCTGCCGACGGCCTACGGTACCGCGATGGGAATGCTTGAGCGGGCGTCCATTCATGAAGGCGAGGTCGTCCTTGTTACCGGGGCATCCGGCGGCGTTGGGTTAGCGCTCGTTCAGCTTGCCGCTGCGCGCAGTGCGCGGGTCGTTGCGCTGACCAGTGAAGGTAAGCAGGAGATAGCGCGCCAGGCGGGTGCCCAGGAGGTGGTACTTCGATCAAGTGATGATCTGGCCAACGCGATCACTCGAGCTGCCGGTGGCCCGCTTGACGCGGTGGCGGATGTTGTCGGCGGGAGCGTATTCAGCACCCTAATTCCGCTGCTGCGAGATGCGGGTCGCATGGTGATTGCCGGAGCTATTGCGGGACCGGTGGTCGAGTTCGATCTCCGTGTCCTTTACCTGCACCGCCGTATTCTGATCGGCTCAACGATGCACACTCCAATGCATTTTCGACGGCTTATGGAGTCCGCGCGTAGCGGCAGCATTTCGCCAGTGGTTGGGCAGACCTACCCGCTCAAGCGGATACACGATGCCCAGCGCGATTTTGTGGAGAAGCGCTACCCCGGAAAACTTGTTCTTCTCCCCTGACGGCTCAACTTCAGAGAAGTGTATGGTGCCGACAGCGCGGTCCAGACGCGGTAGTATGAGCGTGACGACAATCAGAGCACCATTGCGGATGAACGGAAGCGACTACCAATGCCGGCACGCAGCAGGAAATTCCAGAAGCGCATCGATGCATCCGTCAAGGATCCACATCTGATCACCGCGTTAACGCGCGGCCTGACCACGATTCGAGATCGACGGGATAATGCATTCAAAGAGCTCGATTTCGAGGGCATGCGATCCGAGTTCCGCGCCATTAAAGAAAAGGCGATCGAGAACCTGCCGGAACTCGTCGATCAATTCACCCGGGAAGCCGAAGCGGTCGGCGCGACGGTTCATCTGGCGAAAACGATCGACGACGCCAACCGGATCATCGGCGATCTCGCAGAGCAGCACGGCGTCAAGCTGGCAGTCAAATCCAAATCGATGGCGACTGAGGAGATTCACCTCAACGAGTATCTGGAATCCCGCGGCGTGACGGCAGTCGAGACCGATCTCGGCGAGTGGATCCTGCAACTCTCGAAGGAAACACCGTCCCATCTGATCGCACCCGCCATCCACAAGACCCGGGAACAGGTTGCCGAGATCTTCCGGAAGAACCTCAAGGGCCAGAAGAAACTCAAAGCCGAGACGTCGGAGCTGGTTAAGGTTGCCCGGGCGGAACTCCGCCAGAAATTCGTCGATGCCGGAATGGGGATCTCCGGTGGGAATGCCGGGATCGCGGAATCCGGCACGCTGGTGCTGGTCAGTAACGAGGGCAATGGCCGTCTCGTTACCACGCTGCCGCCGGTTCACGTCGCGGTGATGGGTGTCGAGAAGATTGTCCCGACGCTGGAAGACGCGACGAAGATGCTGCACCTGCTTCCCCGATCTGGCACTTCACAGAAGTTGACGAGCTACGTTTCCTTCATCACCGGTCCCAGTCGCAGCGCGGATATCGAGCTGGATCTGAGCGTCGGCGTTCACGGCCCGAAGGAAGTGCACATCGTTCTTCTGGATAACGGTCGGATGGCCGCCCGGGAGGACGAGGACCTGGTCGATACGCTCTACTGCATCCGATGCGGAGCGTGCTCCAACGTTTGCCCTCCGTACCAGATCGTCTCCGGCCATCTCTTCGGGCACATTTACACCGGACCGATTGGACTGCCTCTGACTGCCATCCATCACGGTCTGGAGAACGTCGCTGACCCGCAATCGCTGTGCGTTTCCTGCAACGCCTGCCAGATGGTCTGCCCGGTCGATATTCCGATTCCCCGGATGATCATGGACGTCCGGGAGCGGGTGGTCGAGGAGATGGGACACTCCACCCGGATGAAGGACGAGGTTCTGGAGCGATGGGCGGACCCAAAACAGGGCAACCGCTGGATGCGGATGGCCGCCCGGGCGTCATCCCCATTAAAAGATGCCGATGGCTACATCAAACGAATCCCTCTGCAAAGCAAGATGACCGACGGCCGACATCTGATCGCTCCGGTCCGGAAGCCACTGCGCGATCGAATCAAACCGCGACGAACCAGCAAGCGACCGACTGCCCCGGCACCACACGCGGTGTTTCCGGGCAGCCAGGTTGCCGGACAGACCGTCGCCTATTTTCCCGGTTGCATGATCGATCGATTGATGCCGGAGATGGGAGAGACGGCGATCACCGTCTTCGAAGCCTGCGGTTGCCACGTTATCTTTCCGCCGGATCAGCATTGCTGCGGGTTGGTGGCGCTCAATTCCGGCGATACCGATCGCGGTCGAACCATGGCCCAGCAAACGATCCGGATGCTGGAAAAAGTCGATGCCGACTGGATCGTAAGCAACTCGACCAGTTGCTACGCCGCGATCGTGGATGACTACCGCCATCTCTTCCGCCACGATCCGGAATGGCTCGAGCGGGTCGAACGACTCGCCGGACGGATCGTCGATGCCACAACCTTTCTGACCGACAGAGCGCAGATCCAGCCGCTGCCGAAGCCTGATGATTCCGGCCCGGTCGTGACCTACCACGATGCCTGCCAGTCGCATAACGCGCTCGGAATCCGGGAACAGCCGCGCTACATTATCGAGGACGTGCTGGGGCTGGAACTGCGCGAAATGCGGGATTCCAACGTCTGCTGCGGCTTTGGTGGTTCCTTCGCGATGGACTTCCCGCAGGTCTCCAGTGCGATCCTGCAGAAAAAACTCAATCACGCCGAGGAGACCGAAGCACCCGTGCTCGTGTCCGACAACCCCGGCTGCCTGATGCAGATCAAAGGTGGACTGCACGCCCGTAACAGCCAGGTCCGGGC
>SLMJ01000225.1 GCA_007133615.1 Thermomicrobiaceae bacterium
CCCCGAGCAGCACGCTGGCGATTGACAGGATTCCGGAGCCTGCCCCGACATCGAGCACCTGATGGTCCGTAACGTCTAGCGTTTCCAGCCAACGGAGGCAGAGTTCGGTCGTCGGATGGTGACCGGTGCCGAATGCCATTCCGGGATCCAGATCAATGACCAGATCGCCGGGCGCAGGTTCGTACTCGCGCCAGGTCGGGCGAATAACAAACCGCTCACCGATTCGAAGGACCTGGAAGTGCTCTTTCCAGGCATTCGCCCAGTCTTCCTCTGGCCGTTCTTCCTGCAGCAGTTCGCCCACGTTGCCAATATGACGGAGGTGCCACAATCCCTGCTGAATTCGATCGATCTGCTGGTCCGTTTCCGCGTTCTGCGGAAGATAGGCCACAACTGTCACCGGCTTCGTCACGTCCGGCTGCAGATTATCTCCATCCGGGTCCTGCTGATAATGCTCGTAGACGGCGACACCTTGTCCGTACGCGTGACGGCTCATAAGTTCCGAGACAGCCTCAACCGCCTCACTGTCGCACTCGACACTGAGTTCGATCCAGTTCCCTTTGGGCGCGTTTGCCTGATCAATCATTGCCGTCACGCCCATCTCTCGCGTGAGCGGCCAGAAGGATGTCAGACGAATCGCCAACGTTTACGCGAAGGAAGTCCCCGGTCACCAGAGCGTCACGCCCGATGATTGACTGGGAGAGCATGGCAGTTTCGATCTGCGCACCTTCATCGACGATCGAGTCCTTGACAATCGAGTACTCGACCTCGACATTCGCCCCGATACTGGCATACGGCCCGATCACCGACCCGGTAATGCTGGCGCTGGGATCAATCACGACGGGTGGAATAATGACGTTACCGTCTCGCGGCTCGCCTTCCTTGCCAAATCGATCGAGCAGGTAACGATTCGTATGGAGCAGTGCGTCAGGACTTCCGCAGTCCTCCCAGACAGAAACTGGAAGAGTGGTAATGCTGCTCCCGTTGTCAATCAGGTACTGAATCGCGTCGGCGATGTAGAACTCGCCGTCTTTCTGCAGATCGTTTTCCATCTGGTAGTCGATTGCATCAAAGAGTTGCTCGATCTCCCTGAAGTAGTAGATCCCGATGACCGCTTCGTTGGAGACCGGCTCCTCCGGCTTCTCGACAAGCTTTGTTATTCGCTCGCCGTCCTTGACAACGACGCCGAACTTCCGGGGGTCATCCACTTCCTTGACGAACAGCGCTCCGTCATGCGTGAGGTCGAGCGTCTGCTTCAGATCGGCTTCGAAGAGCATATCTGGGAAGACGATAAGCGTCTCACCGCTGACCTTCCCGCGGGCCTGAATAATTGCGTGAGATTGCCCCAGCGGCTGAGCCTGTTCAACGAAGTGGGAGTCAATGTCGTAGTTCTCACGAACGTGCTGTTCAATCTGATCGCCCAGATACCCCGTCACAAACACAGCACGATCAACAGGGACGGTTAGCAAGCGGTCGAGCACATGCCCCAGGACCGGCTGGCCCGCAACGCTGACGAGAGGCTTGGGACGGCTCCACGTCTGCGGTCGCAGGCGTTTTCCTAACCCGGCAACCGGAATAATCAGATTCATACGTTTTCCCTTTCCCGTTCGGGTCAGTTCAGTTTCGATTCTCAAGCGTGATTGTATGCCAGATGAGCGATGACAGTAACCTATCTCGCGAACAACTGGGTCACCATGATCGTTCCGTCCGGGGCCTCCAGGATACCGACTCCGATGCGTTCGAAGGACGCATCGAGAATGTTTTCCCGGTGTCCATCGCTTTGCATGAGCCCACGATGCGCCACCTGAACGTCAGGCGCGTACGCCAGGTTCTCGCCGGCTGACAGATACTGGTACCCGGCAGCGTTCAAGCGGTCTCCCAGCGTTCCGGTATTGGGCGAAACGTGGGCGAAGTACCCGAGTTCCAGCATCTCCTGCGAGTGGGCCCGTGCGATCGGCACGAGATCTGGATCGAATGTAAGCGGGTGCAAGCCTCGCTCCAGGCGCTCCTGGTTAACCAGATCGATCAGTTCCGCTTCGTCGCCTTCCGCTTCAGCGAGCGCCGTATCCCCGGTCGGGGGAACCCGGTAGCTTGTGTCCTCTTCCGGAACGACGATATATGTAAAGTCAGCCAGATCCATGCCAGTGCGGCCCGCCAGTCCGGTCGTCGCAGACGTGGCTCCACTCCGCAGCTGCTTGGCAAGTGAGGAATCGGCCAGCGCTCGATCGACACTATCACCAACCGAGACCAGCCCGAGAACCAGCGTCATCATGGCGCCGAACAGCAGTCCATAGACAATTCCCGGAATAACTCCGAATCCACTGTCCGCCAGTCGAACCGGAGGAATGAACCGCAGTGCAACGAGGTGCGGCGTGATTGTCCACGCGATGATCATATTGAGGATCAGCAGAACGGCAAGCGCCCCGAGGACCAGGGAGAGCGCGTTGATCATCGCCCCCTCGGCGCCGAAATTACTCTCGAACCAGCCGGCAATCGGCCGGTACATGTATGCACCAGCAAACGCCGCCGTCACCAGGACGATGAGGTCCAGGCTCGTTCGGAGAAAGCCACGCTGAATTCCCATCCCGACCCCGGTGATCAGCAGAAGAATGATGGCGATATCAAGCAGGTTCATGCCGTTCTCGATGTCATCGCAGGTTTCTCTTCACAGGGGCGGAATGCCGTATCGACGATGCGCCACCCGGATTATCCGACCGGATCGGCCTCTTCCCGAGCGGAAACAGCGGGCTGCAGCGCACGTTCGACTTTGGATTCAAGAACCTCGAGATCAAATGGTTTTTCCAGAACATCGGCGTTGAGCGAATCTATCAAATCGCTATGCTCCCGGATGAAGTTGGTATCCGCAGTGCACACGATTACTGGAATCCTGAAAAGCTCGTCGTCTTGCCGCATCGATTCCAGTATCTCGTACCCCACGGCCTGATCCCCGAGTCGAACGTCGAGAATCACCAGGTCGGGCTCATGCCCCCTGAGCTTCGGGAGGCTGTCAACGCCATCGTCCCAGACCACCGTGTGATAGCGTGTTTCATCCTCCAGAAACGATGCAATAAACTCGAGAAACGCAGGATCATCGTTGATAATCGCGATCAGCGGAGCTTGCTGCATTGATAGTCCCTCCACAGGTCTTCGAGATTGAATCTGCGTCGCCTGATCGGAGTGATTCGTTGTGCACTCCCGCATCCGTAAGCCTACGACGTCACCGTAAGCGCGGCCAAATCACCTGCTGACAGATTCATTCGCAAGCATAATTCCGCGCACTGTTTGCCAGCTGTCGTATCATGCAGCAGGCAACGATTTCCCGGGAATGAACGTCGGGGAGGAAGAAGGGCACCGGGCATGAACCAGTCATCGTATTACCAGCAACGTCAGCGGCAATCGGGCGGCGGCTGTGGGCGTATCGCGCTCTACGGCGGTGGCTGCCTCGTCGTCGTCCTGATTGGGTTCGTCGGAATCATCGTGGCCGGCAGCCTTTTCTGGGATCGCGGCGTCGATGCCGGTGGAAATCTGGTATCCAACTGGGTATCCGATCAGTTCGGCACGGACATCGGGGAACGTGCAGACTCGGCCGGCGAAGTTACTGCGGACCTGCCCGATGCACGATCGTTCGGAGATGGTGATTCCTATCTCGAGTTTCTTGATGCCTATCACCGGGAATTCGCCGCATCGATGGAGCGAGTCGCCGAACTGGTGCAGAATCCTCAGTTGCGTAACGACGACTGGCAGGATGACCTCGCGCGGGAAATCGCCGTAATCAGGCACCTGGAAGATGAGGCCCGCGACGTTGACCCCCCAGAGGATTTCCAGGACGCTCACGAACACTGGGTCACCGGGATGGGGGAGTACCGTCAGGCCATCGATTCGACAGCTAGCGCGATGGACGAACTTAGCCCCACGCAGTTCGCCGAGGCAATTGGCTCTCTGACCATGGCCACCCGTTCCTACATTCACATGGCGGAGAATCTCGAACAGATGGGCGCACTGGATGAACTGCGGGAGATGGAAGAGCTGCGGGAGATGGACCTCGACGAGCAATAGCCGGGCCCTCGATCTCCCACAATTTCCCGCACTACTTGTTCAGAGGACCCCGTCGACAATCTGCTGAATGTGTTGAATCTCGTCCCGATTGATCGTGTGTCCCATTCCAGGGTAGATCTGCTTGGTGACGTCGCCTCCAAGTGCCCGAAGCACCTCTTCGGTTTCGTGCACCCGATCAACGGGGATGTGTGCGTCGACGTCGCTGCATCCCAGAAACACGGGAGTACCGTCCAGAGAACCGGGGTATTCACGCTCAGTGCCGGGCGGCCCGATAAGACCGCCACTCAGGCCACACACCCCTCCGTAACGACGAGCATTCCGGGCAGCGAACTCCGTCGCCAGACAGGCACCTTGCGAGAATCCGAGCAAAACGATCTTCTCTGCCGGCACGCCAGCCGCCTCGACATCCGCAACGAGGTCGGCCAGACGCTGCAGTGCTGCGGACAGGTACGGTTCGTTCTTTTCCATCGGCTCCAGAAAGCTGTACGGATACCACGTGTGATTCGCAGCCTGCGGGGCAACAAAGGATATTCCGTCTGCCGTCAACTCCGTGGACAGACCCAGAATGTCCTGCGCACTTGCGCCTCTCCCGTGCACCATCACCATAACCGCTCTGGCTTCGTCGACTGCAGGTCCAACACCAAGGACCGGCTGATCGTCATGAACGTTCCCATTGCTCGTCACGTATTACCCTGTACCCTTCATGTTTCTGCGAATCTCTGACATTTGCTCCTACAGCATTTCCCGCAGGAAGGTTTCCATCTCAGCCTGCGACGTGACCGGCCTGGGGTTGGCCTGCACCGGCCCACCGTCGAGCGCGATCCGGGCAAGCTCCGGAATCTGATCGTCGCTCACCCCATAATCGGATAGCACACGAGGCAAGCCAAGTTCCAGCCCGAGCCGGTCCACCCAGTCGATCACGCGATCAGCCGCGTCGCCCTGATCATCCCCGCGGCCCGCAAGATCAAGCGTAATCGCTGCCTCCGCAAGCTCAGCCCTGGCGACGTCTCGATTGAACCGCAGAGCATGGGGCAGGACGATGGTATTTGCAACGCCATGCGGAACCCCGGCCGAGCCACCGAGTACGTGACAGACACCGTGATGGATCGCCATCTGCACCTGTGCCAGCGCAGCGCCTGCCAGAAACGCCCCATCCAGCAACGCCTGTCGCGCGGGAAGATCGTTCAGGTTGTTGCACGCAACCGGCAATGACAGCCCGATCGCTCTGATCCCTCGCAACGCAGCAGCGGTCGAGAGAGGATCCCGTCGGGGTGAATAGATCGCCTCGAAACAGTGAGCCAGTGCGTTCATTGCGGACGTACCGGTTAGCTCGGGAGGCATCCCAAGCGTCAGCTCGGGATCATAGATGACAACGCGTGGCACGATGTTCCGCCCGGAGACCGTCATCTTCCGCCGGACTCCA
>SLMJ01000277.1 GCA_007133615.1 Thermomicrobiaceae bacterium
CGTTGCCCGCCAGCCGGCGGATATCCTGGTCGCCGACAACGAGGAGAGTCGTTTTCTTCGTGACCGAATTCTTGACTTCGCATCCGGCTTGTGCCGCGAGTGCGGCGGCGTCACGTCGCGGGAGTTCCAGCGCTCCGGTGAACACGATTGTTTCACCGAACAGAGGCCCGTCGGCGTTCACGTCCAGCGAAGCGAAATCAGCCGGTGCCGTGATCGGTTCACGCGCACGCGCGCACCATTCGTCGATCGACAGTCCCGTTTCGTTGACCGCGCGCAATAGGATCTCGCCAGCGGCGCGCGCGTCTTCCAGTGCGTCGTGATGCTCTAATTCGATGCCAAGCGTGTCAGCGACGTTTCGAAGCCCGTAACCCGTTCGCGAGAATTCCGGCCATGTGCGACGCACAACGCGCGCCGTGTCGAGCCACGTACACGGTATTTCTCCATGACCGCGTTTCTGTAACGCGCGGTTCAGCGACATGCGATCGAATGGCGTATGACAGGCGACGATACACCCGTTTAGAACGCTACTCACGCGGTCGACGATATCGTCGAAAGTCGGTGCGTCGGCAACGGCGTGTTCGTCAATTCCATGAATTGCGACGTTGATACCGTCGAATTCGTCTTGTGGGTTGATCAGTGTCTGCCATGTCTCGGTAACCGCACCGTTCTGGAACTGGACGATACCGACTTGGCAGATACTCGCCAGATCGGCGTTCGCCGTTTCGACGTCAATTGCAGTGAAATCGGACATGAGGCAAACACCTTCCGTTAGTCAATTAGTCGATTATAGTTACGCTGGAAACTTTCGAGAGAATAGCACGAAATATGCAGTTGCCGAACAGATCGCTATGGGTAAGCGCGCTAATGGCTTTGAGCAATCGTGGAGAACTCCGAACGCTTAGTGCTCCTGTAGTCGTCCTGGCGCATACATCGATCGTATAGAGACGAATGCGTCCGAGCTACTGGGCTCGCAAAGATCGTCGTCGGCGACGCTGGGTCCAACCATGATCGATTAGAACCCGACGGCACTAGCCCCCCACTCTCTTCCGCAGAGGGGCGTCTGCTCAACCGTCTGCGTCGAACGCCGCCGGATCGGGGTATCACTTCCCCACGCTTATTCGCAAAATTGCGTGCTTGCTGCTAGAATGATCGTCAAATCCTCGAATCCCTGAAAACTGCAGATCTGTTGCTGGTTCATTCGCGCGACGCATTTTCCAACGCCAGGGCACGTACGCTTCGGAGTACTCGAAATGCGAGCTTTCGTAGGGCGTGACCGGGAGTTTTCAGCGCTCCTCGATGCGCTTCAAGGAACGTTGCACGGGTCCGGTTCTCTGGTTCTCGTCAGTGGTGAGGCCGGAATCGGGAAATCATATCTGGCGAATGAACTCGCGCAGCATGCCCGCGAACAGGGCGTTCTGGTGCTTACCGGGCATTGCTACGACCTGAGTGCGAGCCCACCGTATGGCCCGTGGATGGAGATCACCGACGAGTACCCGGTGGATCCGGAACTTCCGGAGTTGCCGGACGTTCTGGCGCGTGGTCTCGGGATGGGCGATCTGAGCAGCCAGGCGGAGTTGTTCGAGTCCGCCCGTGATTTCATCGTGACTGTCTCGGAGTCCCGTCCTGTGCTGCTTATCCTTGAAGACCTGCACTGGTCAGATCAGGCGAGCCTCGAGTTGCTCCGGTATGTCGCCCGCAAGGTGGAGCTCCACCCTGTCATGCTGCTGGCAACCTATCGGAACGACGAGCTGTTTCGACAGCATCCGTTGTTCCGGCTCCTGCCATCTCTGGTTCGCGAGGCCCGGACGGAGCGCATCGAACTCGGGGAGCTGGATCAGAGCGCGGTGACCGAGCTCGTTCGGAGCAAATACGAACTTGGCGACTCCGACGTCGCGCGTCTGGTGCGCTACCTCATGGATTGGGCCGACGGGAATCCGCTCTTCACAGATGAAGTCCTGCGGACACTCGAGCGGGAACGCAGTATCCAGAAGACGACGAACGGATGGCGACTGGCCAGCCTGTCCGAGACAAGCGTTCCGAGCCTGATCAAGCAGTTGATCGAGAGCCGGATCGAGTCGTTTCCGGCCGAATCGCGGAATGCCATTCGCGTTGCCTCGGTCATCGGTCAGCGGGTTCCTTTGCAGATCTGGGAATCGGTCACGGACCGCGGCCACGTCGACAAAGCGATCGAAGACGCACTGGTCGCCGGGCTGTTTCGGGACGACATCGACGTTGGCGGCGTGACGTTTCGCCACGCCCTGGTTCGGGAAGCGATCCACTCGACGATTCCGCTGTATTCGAGGCGGACACTTCACCGGGAGCTTGCCGACCTGTTCATCAATCAGGAGCGCAACGACCCGGACGCCATTGCTTACCATCTCAGACAGGCCGGAGATGTTCGGGCGACGGAGTGGCTAACGCGGGCCGGTGAGGCTGCGGAGCGTTCGTTTGCCTGGCAGGAAGCGTTCGAGCGGTACAACGAGGCGCTCGATATGCTCGGTGATCTGCAGGGTGATACGTCGATGGTTGCCGGTCTCATGCTGAAGGCCGCACGCCTCATGCGATTCCTTGATACCGACAAGGCTCGCGATTATCTAAAAGAAGCTAACCGTATTGCCGTGCAGCGTGGCGATCAGGCTGTTGCGGCGGCAGCCCAGTTCAATATCGGAACCAATCTGTGCAACCGGGGTGACTTCACCCGTGGAATCCGCGAAATGCGCGAGGCAATCGAGTTCCTGGAACAATCGCCGGAAGAGGCCGAACGAATCGTACGCTGGAGCCAGACGTCGCTCTCGGCGAAAGCGGATGTTCTCCAGGCCTGGCTGGGATCGATGACGATTAATCTAAGTATTTCGGGACGCTTCCGGCAGGCTTTGACCACGGGAGAGCGCAGCCTTCGTGTGCGTTGGGCGGATACATCCAGCGAAGCGTTTTCCGAACAGTTCGCCACGCACACCCATAGCTCTCTGGATGCCTACGAAGGGATCGGCCTGGCTCAGGCCGCGCTCGGCTATCCCGCGGATGCAAAGCGGGCACTTTCGCTCTCGCATGAGCTTCATCAACGATTGAGTTACTCGGCTGCGCGGGTGATTGTCTCCAGCCTGGAACTCATTGCCAGCCATTTCCCGTACCGAACGGATGATCTCCGGGAACGTGCCGGGCTGATCGAAATAATCGAGCAGGCACTCGACCACTCCACCGGCATGGTTGGCAATCAAAACACGATGTGGGGCTATCAGTACTATCTGCTCCATGAAGGTTACTGGGACCGGCTGCGGGAGATCATCGCCAGTGGCAGTAGACCGGAACTGTTCGAGTACCGGCACGTCAGCGCCACCGCCCGGGCTCGATTGTTCTGGTACGAAGGGAACTTCTCGCAGGCCCAGAATCAATGCAACGAACTGCTGGCTCTTGATCAGGGCAGGTCACGAGGTGATCAGGTCTTCATGATCCCGGGGGAAGCGCACCGGGTTGCCGCCGGGTTGGCGCTGGAGCGAGGTGATGACCGTCTCGCCCGGCAGTTGCTGGAAACCCACGATCGACTGCTGGATTGGAGCGGTTCAGTCCTTGGTCGGGCAGAAGGACTCGTTCTCAGTGCTCAACTGGAGATCCAGCACGGTAACGAAGATGCGGCGATGGATCTTCTCCGGACTGCGCTCGAGCGAGCGTCGGATCCTCGTCAACCGATGGCTCTTGTGGAGGTACACCGGGCACTGGGCGAATTGCACACCTCGCGCGGCAATCTGGATGACGCGGAGGATCACCTCAGGCAGTCGCTTGATCTGGCCGAGGCCTGCAGGCTCCACTATCAGCGCATCCTGACACTTCTCGCGAGGGCAGAGCTCGACCTCAAAGCTGGGAACGCTCAAGAGTGTCGCGAGCGCATCAGCAACGTGGTCGGGCTTGCGTACGAGCTTGGTGCGAATCCGGTGCTGGAGCGCGCCCGCGTTCTGGAATCCAGGCTACCGTCAAAGCGGGGAGAGTCTCCGTATGGGCTCTCTTCGCGCGAACTTGAAGTGCTGCGCCTCCTGGCGCAGGGAATGTCGGATCGAGAGATTGCTGACGAGCTGTTCATCTCTCGGCATACCGTTATGCGGCATGTGTCGCACATCCTCAGAAAACTCGACGTCGATTCGCGGACCGCGGCTGCTGCGGTCGCTGTTCGACGAAACCTTCTCTAACCACTGCCAAACCTGTTCCGGGAATCGCGGATAGGTGATGTTAATCATCTTGCGCCCCAGTGTGCGAAATACCTGATCTCCGGGATGCCCCCGGATCGTGCTTCCTCCATTATGTGAACAAGTCACCGGGGTTCAAGTCAATCCGCAGTTACATTGACAGGAGGCGCGTGATGGAAAATCGTACAGGTCGAAAGGTATCGAGGAAGATTGGTCGAATACTGGTCGTTACGGCAGTCATAATCGGCCTGATCGCCAGTGCATCAGTAACGCATGCGGTTTCGATCATACCCGAAGGTGCCGGCGCGATCGCACCTGAGGGGTCGAATCAAGAACTGGTGGGCTCATACATGAGCAACGAACTGATTCAGTTTCTCGAGGAGAACTTCTACGGGGAATCATTCGTAGCGCCGCCCGATGATGACGCCATCCGGCAGGCAGCTCCCGAGACATCGCGAAACCTGCTCGATATCCGGTTCCTTGAAGAGAACTGGTACTTCATTGACGAAGCGGAAGCAGACGAGCCCGCGATCATGTCATCACCGCACGTGACCGCGATGGATCGGGCTGACTACCTGAAACACCTGAATTCTCCCGCCTCGAACGTGGCTTCGATGGATCGAGCCGACCACCTGAAGCAATTGCGTTCGTCCGTGCAAACCGGGAACGACGCAGGGTACACAGATGATCCGCTGGCTCCCGGACTAACCCGGTGACCACTGAACCGAACATTTCGATCTCCTGAGAAGCAGGCTCATCTATCCCCGGTAGATGGCCTGCTTCGTCCCGTAGTACCGAACGACTCCATACCGACCCTTGGTAGCTTCCTGCTACCGCACGGATTCCTGTCAACTTCGTCAGCCATCTCGATCCGCGACAGCACCCTGCGGCAACATTCAGCACCTACTCTTCCATAGGGACATTCCGGGAACATTCCGCGTCATCTCTGCGAGCAAGAAAATTGAAGTCACTCAGTGGCTTCAAACTTCTGTCTTCGTCGTAGAGCAGATACAGCGGTGATTCCTGGAGGACAGAATTGCCAGAGTTGAAGCGGAGGAGAAACAATGAAATGGCGTTCGCAGGTTATCGTCTCGCTGATCACGGTCATGCTAATCATTTCCATGACGGGACTGGCGGTCTCAGCTGAACCTGATGGGACCAGGGCGGACGCTGATTCGTCTGATTCGCTTCTATTCGCAGATGGAGATGATTCCAGCTCCACGGAAACTCTCACAACTGACGGGCGCATGCTCTGGAAGCATCTGAC
>SLMJ01000147.1 GCA_007133615.1 Thermomicrobiaceae bacterium
GAAGACGAGCTGGCCGGCGTATTCTTCGTGTCGACGGAGCCGATCGACATCACGGGTTGGGATGAGTCTCAGATCGTTCGAGACGTCGAGATCGATCGGGGACAGCTTCCTGACGGTGTAGAAATCGAAGAAGACTCGGTCCACGTGTCCGTCGAAATCCGCCGGCAGGTCCACCATCGAGAAGTTTCTGATCTCCCGATCAGCACAATGAACGTCGCCTCCGAAACAAGCGTTGAGATGGAAGCGGAGATGGCGACTGTTGTACTGGAAGGTTCGCGAACTGCAGTCGAGGCAGTAGAGCCTGAAGACATTACCGTTTTTGTGAATCTGGCAAACGCCGAGCCCGGTGAATACGATATGGAGCTCAGGGTGATCGTACCGGCTCAGGTGAAGTATCGAGAAGTCGATCCTGCGTTCGTAGAGGTGGTCGTGATCGATAACGCGGAAGATAATGACGGCTAGTTCGAGCCCGATTCCACCTGGTGGGTCAGCAGAATCGCCTCGGCGACATCGCGCATCGATTTCCGGGAGTCCATGCTGGTTCGCCGCATTCGGTTGAACGCTTCCGCCTCGGTCAGACCGTGGATCTCCATCAGCATCCCTTTGGCGCGCTCAATCGTTTTGCGAGCTTCGAGCTTCTCTCGCAGTTCGCCGACTTCGGACTCCATTCCTTTCATTTCATGGAATCGAGCCAGGGCAAGTTCAATAACCGGCATCAGCTCGCTCTCGCGAAACGGTTTTACGAGGTACCCGGACACGCCAGCGTCCTTGGCCCGCCCGATCAACGCCTGTTCGCTGTAGGCGGTGAGCAGGACGACCGGGGCAATGCCTTCTTCAGTAACGTACTCTGCGGCTTCGATGCCGTCCATTGACGGCATCTTGATGTCGAGGATAACGAGGTCGGGTTTGAGTTTACGTGCCAGTTCGAGCGCCGTGCGGCCTTCGCTGGCCTCGCCAACCACGTCATAGCCGAGGTTCGTAAGAATCTCCCGCAGATCCATGCGAATGATTGATTCATCGTCCGCGATCACGATACGTGGGCGCCGTGCTTCGTCACTCATAACGAATCACCTTACTGAATAACCCGGCGGAGTACGCCGGGAACGCCTGGATATCTGAGAGAGATCTCGAGTTTGATCTGGTCGGGGCGAGAGGATTCGAACCTCCGACCGCCGGTACCCCATACCGGTGCGCTACCGGACTGCGCCACGCCCCGTTTCTGGCCTGAGTATAGCATAGCGCAGGCTTTGCCCTCAAAAAGTGCGATGGGAACTCAGACCCATTCAGGCGAGTTCCCCATGCACTCTCAACGTATGTCGAGTTACTTGAGTTCGACCGTTGCGCCGGCTTCTTCGAGGCGAGCCTTGGCCGCATCGGCCTCTTCCTTGGCAACGCCTTCCTTGATCGCCTTCGGCACTTCCTCGACCATGTCCTTGGCTTCCTTCAACCCGAGCTGGGTCAGCTCGCGAACAGCCTTAATGACCTGAATCTTCTGGGCGCCGACGTCGGTCAGCACAACGTCGAATTCTGACTGCTCTTCGGCTGCTTCGGCAGCTTCACCAGCGGCCGGAGCAGCGGCAGCGGCGGCCACCGGGGCGGCAGCAGTCACGCCGAAGCGGTCTTCGAGTTCCTTGACCAGCTCAGAGAGCTCGAGCACGGTCATCTGCTCAATCGTCTGAATGAGCTCTTCCATCTTTTCCTGGCCGATTGCCATCTGTTGCGTTCCTTCCTTCGTCTGCGACGAAATTCTTATAATCAGTAATCTGATCGATTAATGGGATCGTGCGGCGTCTACCCGCCGTTTTCCTCAAGCTGCGATGCGCGAGCCTGGAGCACATACGCCAGACCGCGAATCGGTCCGGAAAGCACACCAACCATGCCGGCGAGCGGCGCGTTCAGGCCACCAACGACCTTGCCGAGCAACTCCTCGCGGGATGGCAGCGTTGCGAGTCGTTCCACTTCCGCGGCCGGAATAAGGCTGCCCTCGAGAACGCCGGCCTTGACTTCCAGAATGCGAGTCGACCGCACAAAATCGCGAGTCGTCTTCGCTGGTCCAACCGGATCCTCGGTTGTGGTAACGATCGCGGTCGGCCCTTCCAGGAACTCCCGGATTTCGCTCATCTCCGCGTTGTCGGCCGCAATACCGGTCAGCGTGTTTTTGACGACCCGGAACGAGCCACCACTCTCACGCAGCTGCTTGCGGAACTCCTGCATCTGCGCCACAGACAGACCACGATAGTTCGTGAGAATGGTCATCGGCGATTGCTTGAGAGCTTCAGTTAGCTCTTCGACTTCTTGAAACTTCTTTGGTGTCGGCATCTCTTCACCCCCTTTCCTCCAGATTCTTTCCGCTGCTGCAAAAAACAAAACCCCTGCGCACAAGGCGCAAGGGTGAAAGGTCAACGATGACAAACATCAACGTCGGTTCATACACATCCTTGATCGCCTCGGCTGGAAATTAAGCCCACAGGCACCAGCGGTCTTTAGCGAACGGTAGTTGTCTTCTTTGTTCAGTGGCTGCCTATGCGGCCGTTACGGCCTGCCCAGCCAGCTGCTGCGCGGCGTTCACTTCGACTGGAACGCCAGGGCCCATTGTACTCGTCAGCGTGATGCCGCGGCAATAAATGCCCTTGACGCCTTCCGGCTTCTCCCGGAAGACCGTTTCGACAACCGCTTTGAAGTTCTCGAGCAACTGCTCGTTGTCGAAGCTCTCTTTGCCGATCTCAACGTGCAGCAGACCGGTCCGGTCGTTCCGGAACTCGATCCGGCCGCCCTTGAGTTCACGGATCACGCGTGGAAGATCATCGACTTCACGAACGACCGTGCCAGAGCGCGGGTTCGGCATCAATCCCCGGCGTCCGAGAATCCGGCCAAGTCCACCGACCTTGCTCATCTGATCCGCAACAGCGATGGCAGCATCGAATTCCAGCCAACCACCCTGGATCTTCTGGACCAGGTCGTCACTGCCAACATAGTCAGCGCCCGCCTCCTGGGCTACCTTTTCGGCCTCACCGGCGGCAAACACAAGCACGCGCGTGGTCTTGCCGGTACCGTGCGGCAATGTCACCGAGGTGCGCAGTTGCTGATCAGCCTGACGTGGGTCGATTCCGAGCCGGAAGTGAGCTTCGATCGTCTCATCAAAGTTGGCAAACGCCGTCTTCTTGACGAGTTCGACCGCCTCTTCCGGCGAATAGAGCTTGTCTTCTTCAATATGCTTGAGTGCTTCGAGGTACTTCTTGCCACGCTTGGGCATCTGTTCTGGCTCCCTTCGTGGTACCAGCGGGCGTGTTGCCCTCCCACGTCGTATTCAACAATCGTCCGGCTAGTCGACGACACGCAGTCCCATGCTGCGGGCGGTGCCTTCAACCTGCTGCATTGCGCCCTCGATGTTTACAGCGTTCAGGTCCGGCATCTTGGTTTCGGCAATCTCGCGAATCTGATCACGAGTGACCTGGCCAGACGTCTCTGTCTTGACGTTGCTGGCGCCTTTGTCAATTCCCGCTGCCTGCCGGAGCATTTCCGCCGCCGGGGGCGTCTTGGTGATGAACGTGAATGAGCGGTCCTCATAGACCGTGATCACCACCGGTACAACCTGGCCCGCCATGTCAGCGGTGCGCTCGTTGTACTCCTTGCAGAAGTTCATGATCGCAACGCCGTGCTGACCGAGTGCAGGACCGATCGGCGGCGCCGGAGTCGCCTTCCCTGCCGGAATCTGCAGCTTGATATATGCGCGAATCTTCTTTGCCAACTGTCTTACCTCCCTGTGGTCCGAGCGGGAACTGGATTCCCTCCCACGCTCATACTGTTGTGGCGGAGCCGATCTCCGCCAGTCGCGTCAATTATCAGGTTTCCTTCTCTACCTGGAGGAAGTCGAGAGTCACTGGGGTTTCACGCCCGAAGAAGGACACGAGGACCTTCACCTTACCGCGCTCGTGGTCGATGTCGTCCACTGTTCCACGGAAGTCGCTGAACGGACCGTCAATAATCCGGACGGTATCGTCGAGCGCCAGTGTGACTGAGACCTTCGGCGCTTCGGCGTGCATACCTTTGAGGATCCGGTCGACATCTTCCTGCGCAAGCGGGCTGGGGCGTGCCGTCGTCCCAACGAATCCGGTGACGCCCGGCGTGTTTCTCACCACGCTCCAGGATTCATCACCCATGATCATCCGGACCAGCACATAACCCGGAAAGACCTTGCGCTGGACGCTGTGGCGCTGACCGGACTTGATTTCGACTTCTTCCTGCGTTGGCACGACTACTTCGAAAATCTGGTCAGTGATATCCATCGTCTCGACGCGATGTTCGAGATTCTGCCGGACTTTGTTCTCATATCCGGAATATGTGTGCACGACGTACCAGTCGCCGGGAAGTTCTTCCGGTGGCGTTTCCGCCGCCTCGGACTCTTCTCCGGTGGTCTCGTCGGTCAGAACATCACCGGTTTCTTCCGCACGCCGACGCTGGGCGATTCGCTCACGGAGTGATCGTGCCAAGATTGCCTCCTAAAACGCCCGAAGCGCTTCCCACAAGCGGACGAAGATTGCGTCAACACCGCCGAGAAGAGCTCCAAGAAACGCCGCGAGGGCGATAACCACAATCGTGAGATTTCGCGTTGTCTCACGATCAGGCCAGGTTACTTTTCTGATCTCATTTTTGGTATCGCGTACCAGTTGCTTGAGACCTGCCAGACGTGAGGAAGACTCACGCTCTGCTGCTTTCCCCTTGGACTTGGTCCTGGTCGCCATTAGACCTTCCTCCTGGCAGCATTCATCAGAAGTTCCGCCAGTCTCTGGTTCTGCATCTACACATCCGGGTCACAAAACAAAGGGGCATGCCAGCGGCGCTGCCCCCGAGGTGACTCGTTTGGCTTTCACGCCACCCTCCACACTTGTCAGCTACGACGTGGGAAAGGAGAGTGGCAGGGCCGGCAGGACTCGAACCCGCAACCTGCGGTTTTGGAGACCGCTGCTCTTCCAATTGAGCTACGACCCTGTGCTACTTACCTTCGTCAGACCTGGCTACCGCGTTTCCCGATGCACCTGATGTGTGCGGCAACGCGGGCAGAACTTCTTCAGTTCAATGCGACTCGAATCGTTGCGGCGATTCTTTTCGCTCGTATAGTTCCGCTCCCGGCACTCAGTACATTCCATCGTAATGACGTGCCGATCAGCCCGTGCCTTCTTTGCCATGATACCACATCCTCTACGCGTCGTGAAACGCCGGTCGCCAGTTCCTGGCTACGAATTCTACTGAATAATCGAGGTCACGACACCGGCGCCAACTGTCCGGCCACCTTCGCGAATCGCGAACCGCAGTCCCTCTTCGATCGCGATCGGCTGAATCAGCTCAACCGTCATCTCTACGTTGTCGCCAGGCATCACCATCTCGACACCTTCGGGCAACTGGATCGA
>SLMJ01000321.1 GCA_007133615.1 Thermomicrobiaceae bacterium
CCGCTTGAAGAAGAGATACGCCAGTATGAGCAACACGAGTGCAGTGACGCCGGTCCGTCCCATGAACAGCGGATCCGGGACGCCCCCTTCGTAGAGAATTGTCCGATACTCGGCAACGATCGCGGCCATCGGGTTGATTCGGTACATCCAGGCCGCCAGGTCCGGCACCACCATCTCGATCGAGTACAGGATCGGCGTTAGAAAGAACCAGGCCGTAAGCCCGACATCAACCACCACCATCGTATCCCGGAGATGGACGTGCAGCGGCGCCAGAAACAACACTACCGCCATCAGGAAGATCGCCTGAACGACGACAATTACGGGGATGTAGAGCATCCACTGCGTAAACGGCCGACCAAACGTCGCCATTAGCAGGAATAGCGCCGGTAATCCGAGCACGAAGTTCATCCCGGTCGACATCACAACCGAGACCGGTAAGAGATAGCGTGGAAAGTAGACCTTGTTGATCAGTGGTGCGTTATCGAGCAACGTGTTCGTGCCTACCGAGATCGCAGTTGCCGTCCAGGTCCACGGCAGCAGTGCGGTCAACACGAAGACCGGGAAATCCGGGATCTGCTGGTCCAGCAGCTGGGTAAAGACGAACGTGAAGACCAGCATGAGCAAGAGTGGATTGAGAAGCGACCAGATGAACCCGAGTGCCGAGTTCTTGTATCTGACCTTGAGATCCTTCGCGACCAGATTGCGAAGCAGGCTTCGATAACGAACGAGTTCGAATGCCGGAGTGACCACCGTTTGCCTTCCCAGTGCCTCCCGACAGCACAGCGTATGGAGTATGGTTCAGCAGTCCCGCTGACGCAACCTGCTGATCCCTGCCCTGCCACCGGACGGATGCGCCGCGGAACACAGATTGCACTCGTCTTCCAGCAGAACAAGGGTCAGGGAAGCAGGTGTAATGAACCAATTGATTCGTGATCCGATCGGCGTGCTCAAAGAAGCATTTTCAGGGTTCCAGGGTGACGACGGCACAGGTTTGTCTGCGGAGGCTGCCTACCGCCTGGTTTTTGCCTTGCCGGCACTCACAATCTTCTTCGCTTCGATGTCGTCCATGGCGGCGGAGTACACCGGGGTGGACGCGTTCAACCTCATGCTCGATCGCGCCGAGGAAGGCCTGCCCGAGGAGGTGTTTGGCACGCTGGAACTCGTTTTCGACTCGGTGGACCAGCAAAGTGGCGTCGGTGTGCTCTCGATCGGTCTTCTGCTCGCCCTCTGGTCGGGCTCGAACGCGCTGGCGGCGATCGTTAAAGCAATCAATCGGGCCCATGGTCTGGAAGACAACCGTGGTTTCATCGTGCAGCGTAGTCTCGCGCTGGCGCTTACGCTTGGACTCAGCATCCTGATGATCAGTTCATTTGTCCTGCTGGTCTTTGGTCAGCAGATCGGTAGTGAACTCGCGAGCGCGTTCGGTATGGGCGATGTCTTCACACTGATCTGGAACATTGCCCGCTGGCCGGTGCTGCTCCTCTTCTTCATGGGAGCACTGGCGATCCTCTATCGATTTGCTCCGGCAGAACGCGTGGACCGACAGGCGTTGATTCCCGGTGTGGTCGCGGCCACTGTGTTGTGGCTCGTCGCGAGCTATGCCTTCAGCATTTACCTGAGCATCGCCGACCCGGGCAGTGCCTACGGAATCCTCGGCGGTATTCTGGTCCTGCTGCTGTTTCTGTATTTGAGCAGCATCGTGATCGTGCTGGGTGGCGAAATCAACGCGACGGTGATGCGACGCTTGCATGGAACGATTGGGACGATCTCGCGTGAAGATCACCCGATCGACCTCATGCCCCAACCCGTCGAGAATCCGCTGGTGAAAACGGGCGCGAAGGCCGCGACCTGGGTTGTTCTGGGGATTCTGGTCGGAGGCGCTATTTTCGGAGGATTGTTCCGCCGAGGTTCGGGGGATGACTCAGCCTGAGGCACGCCAGCGTTTCTGGTCGCCGGTCATCCGGAGCGCAGCGGGCGCATTACACTTCTCCGGATGGAATCTGAAAACCGGGACCGACGTCCCTCGGGACAAACCCGGCCCCGGAAGTGCAGAATCAGAGCTTCGTAACGCAATGTGGGGTTACGACGTCGTTGCTACTCAGGACGTTATGTCGAGCAACGCGCCTACTCGGCGATATCGAAGCCGGCTTCGTCGATTCCGTCGCGGATCTGCTGCTCTGCGACGGAATCGTTCGTAACGACGGTGACCTTCTTGGTCTCGATATCGACCTGGACATTCTGCACGCCATCGATCTGCGTCAGTTCCTTCGTGATTGCGCTGACGCAGTGCTCGCAACTTACATCGGGGACGTTGTAGACACGTTCTGTCATTGGTTCGCTCCTTGTGATTATTTCGTGCGATAGTATACCCCCGCAGGGTATACATTCATCTTAACGGTTTCGTCTGGTTACTTCAAGTGCCGTGCCACTTCATGAACGGCGCGGAAGCGCGGCGATCAACTGATCGATGTCGTCAGCTGTGTTGTAGAAATACGGTGAAACCCGGATTCCAAGGCCCCGATGAGCGACCGAGATCTTCTTCGCTCCCAGATCGGACACCAGTGCGGCGTCTTCTTCCTGGTTACCAGTTGTGAATGCGACGATTGCCGACCGGCGTTCCGCCTCGCGGCTGGACGAAATCTGATAACCCCTGGCTTCGACACCGTCGAGCAATCGCTCGGTGAGTGCGACGGTGTGACTTGCGATATCGGCGGGGTTCATCGATGTGATGAGTTCCAGCGACGCCCGAAGTCCGGTTAGCGTGATCCAGTTGAGTCCGCCGGACTGGTAGCGCGCCGCTCCGGGGCGGAAGTTGAGTTGATAGCTGAGGTCTTCGAAGCCGAGATCGACCGAGAGTCGGCCGGCATACGTCGGTTCAACGCGCTCGATCGCCCGGTCGGACAGGTAGGTAACCCCGACGCCGTAACTCGCCATCAGCCATTTGTAGGAGTGCGCGCCGACAACGTCGACCCCGGAATTGGCAACATCGATTTCGCATGGGCCGAGTGATTGGGTGACATCGCTGATCAGGACTGCATCCAAATCGTGGGCGAGTTGGGTGAGGGCGGCCAGGTCGTTGCGGAACCCGTTCATGAACTCGACATGGCTCACGACGATTGCCCGGGTGCGTTCGTCCGCCGTCTCCCGGATGCGGTCCACGCTGGTAAATCCGGCGTCATCCTTCGGTGCGAAGCGAACCGTGACGCCGCGGCGTTCCAGATTGAGAAATGGATAGACAACCGATGGGAACTCGTGCTCAGGGATGACGCAGTTGTCGCCGGGTTTCCAGTCGAGGCCGGCGGCGGCCAGACTCATCGATTCCGCGAGGCTGCCGGTGAACGCGATGTTTTCCGGTTTGCCGTTGATAGTGCGGGCAATCATCTGCCGAACGGCATTGGCCGTCCTGTCGTTCTCGTCGTGATCGAGATCGGCAGGCGAGGTCCAAGCGTGGGCCAGGTTGGAGATCGCCTCAGAGGTCTGCGTTGGGAACGGGCCGTGAGTCGCGTGGTTGACGTAGTTCCACTCTGAGGTCATCGGAAAGTGTGCGCGGAGTTTCTGGGTGTCGAGTGTCATATCGTCCTTTCCTGTCTTGAACCGGGCGTGCAATGCGTTTCGCCAGGGTTTTGATGCAGCCTAACGCACCGTTAGCGATCCGTCTCTAGTTGATTCACGTGAAACCCGTGCTGCTGTCCACCCGGGTGGACCCGAGCAGTGAGTTCGATCACTCACCGAAGGACCGGGCGATATGCTAGGCTAATTCAGCGTTTCTAACGAGCGTCTTCGCGAGCGTGCCGAACCGGTAAAATGAGTTCAGGAGAAGACGAAAACATGCAGCGACCACTCGAAGGAATCCGGGTGCTGGACCTCTCCAGGGTGCTTGCCGGGCCGTATTGCACCATGGTGCTCGGGGATCTCGGCGCTGACGTTATCAAAGTCGAGCAGCCAGGTACTGGCGACGACACCCGCCGCTGGGGACCGCCCTGGGCCGGAACCGAGAGCGCGTACTATCTCTGCGTCAACCGGAACAAGCGCAGTATTACCCTCGACCTCAAGAGCGAAGAAGGCAAGATCATCCTCACCAAGCTCGCCCGGGATGCAGATATCGTGGTCGAGAACTTCAAGGTCGGCACGCTGGATCGGCTCGGAATCGGGTATTCCGACCTCAGTTCGGTCAATCCCGAGTTGATCTGGTGCTCGATCACTGGTTACGGTCAGGATGGGCCCTACGCGGGTAAGGCGGGGTACGACTTCGTTGCCCAGGGCGAAGCCGGCATCATGAGCATCACAGGTGAAGCCAATGGCGAGCCGATGAAGGTCGGTGTGGCGGTAGTCGACATAACGACTGGCTTGTTCTCCTCGAATGCGATCCTGGCGGCGTTGCACGCTCGTCATGCGACGGGGCAGGGGCAGTACATTGATTCCACGCTCTTCACCTCGGCGATGGCGTGGCTGGCTAACGTGGGAAGCAGTTACCTGACGACCGGCGAGTTGCCGCAACGGCTGGGGAACGCGCATCCGAGCATCGTCCCGTATCAGACGTTCCCGACGAAGGATCTCTGGATCATCATCGGAGCCGGGAACGATCGGCAGTTCGCATCACTGTGTCGAATTATCCAGCGGGAAGATCTTATCGAGGATCCGCGGTTCAATGACAATCCATCACGCGTCGAAAACCGAGACGAACTGATCCCGATTCTCGAAACTGTCCTGCGAACGCGAACTGCTGATGAGTGGCTGGAAGAGATCAGTACTGCCGGGATTCCCTGTGGTCCGATCAACACGCTCGATCGCGTATTCGAGCATCCTCAGGCGAAGCACCGGAATATGGTGGTCGAGATCGAGCATCCGACGGCCGGAACCGTGAAACTCGCGGGGATTCCGTTTCAGATGTCGGGAACTCCGCCGGCGATCCTGCGTCATCCGCCGTTGCTGGGCGAGCACACCGAGGAGGTGCTGGGGCAGGATCTCGGCTACGATAACGCCCGAATCGCGCGGTTGCGGGAGTCCGGCGTCATTTCATGATCGTTGCTGCTAATGCAGTACCAGGATGATGATAACCAGTAGCGCCACGAGAATTGGGGCAGCGACCATTGTGGCGATAATAGCCACGTGCAGGATTCCGGAAAGCACTCGCGCCAGATTTTCCATCGTTTCTCTCCAGGTTCTGTGTTCGCCCCGTGCGACGTCCCGGATCGGACGTCGCATCTTCCCCTAATGTACGCATTCCTCGCCGAATCGTCCAGTCGCTCGAACAATCGTCTGCGTATCATGTCAACTCAGCACGAACATTGCCAGGTATGACCGACGTTGAACAGATCGCCCGGCGGCGACTGCATTCAGCGAGACCTTCACCTGACGCGCCGTGTCTATAGCAGGTCCGACAACCAGTTCCACCGCGTGGGGCCA
>SLMJ01000377.1 GCA_007133615.1 Thermomicrobiaceae bacterium
CCCGGCAACCACCTGAAACCGATCCCCTCGCCCCGGTAGCCGCGGACCTCCGTGTCCGCCTTTACCCAGCAAGACCGTATGAATTCAATCGGGCAGACGGAGCTGCCCGGCTACCACGCAAAACCAATCTCTCGCCGCGGTAGCCGCGGACCTCCGTGTCCGCCTTCACCCAGCAAGCCCCTATCGATTCAATGGGCAGACGGAGCTGCCCGGCTACCACCTGAAACCGATCCCCACGCCTCGGTAGCCACGGACCTCCGTGTCCGCCTTCACCACACCAGGAGAGATGATGAACAGAGACCGACCTAATACCCGAGCACCCAGCCGCCGATCGTGTACGTCAACAACGTGATCAACAGGATCGCCACGACATTCAGCCACAGTCCCGCTCGAACCATCTGCCCGATCTGTACGTGTCCGGATCCGAACACGATCGCGTTGGGAGGGGTCGCCACCGGCATGATGAAAGCGCACGTCGCCGCCAGCGCCGCCGGAACGAGCAGCACCAGAGGCTCCACGCCGATGCCCAGGGCCAGACCGCCGAGAATCGGCAGAAACGTCGCGGCCGTTGCCGTGTTACTCGTCAAATTCGAGAGCAGCGTCGTCAGCAGAATCGTGCCGACCACCAGACCGATCCCGGGCAACGCATCGAGCTGCAGAAACTGCGATCCGATCCAGGTATCCAGCCCGGACTCCTGTATTGCCGTCGCCAGACTCAGCCCGCCACCGAAGAGCAGCAAGACGTTCCACGGCAACCGGTTCGCCGTCTCCCAGTCGATGACGAACACGCCTCGTCTGGCATCGACCGGAATTGAAAAGAGAAACAGCGCCGCGATGATAGCGATTGCCGGATCCGTGACCTGCTCGATCCAGGGGAGACGATTCGCCAGCCAGTCGATCCCGGTCACCGGCTCCCGGAATACCCAGGCCATCGCCGTAGCAACGAACACCGTCAACACGATCTTCTCACCTTTGCTCATCGGCCCGAGCTGGCGAAACTGCTCGGCGATCAACCCCTCACTGTCTGGAATCTCCTCAATCTCCGGCCTGAAGAGCACCAGCGCCATCAGCGCCCAGGCAATCGCCAGAAAGACGACCACCAGCGGGATCCCGACTAGCATCCACTGTCCGAACCCGATCTCGATCCCGTAGCTCCGCTCAACGAACGCCCGGAGAAAGAGGTTCGGCGGCGTCCCGATCAGTGTCCCGACTGATCCGATGCTCGCCGCATACGCCACCGCCAGCATCAGCCCGGTTGCGAACTTCGGTGTCAGGATCTCGCCCTCACCAACGGTTCGCCCCTCTGCCACCGCCTGATCATGCAGCCTGGTTGTTATCAACGCGATAATGCTGACCGCGATCGGCAACATCAGCACGGTCGTCGCCGTGTTGCTTATCCACATGCTCAGGAACGCCGTCGCAACCATGAACCCGGCAACGAGCCGGGTCGGTCTGGTTCCCACGACGATTACGATCAGAAGAGCAATCCGGCGATGTAAATTCCACCGCTCCATCGCCAGCGCCAGCACGAACCCGCCCATGAAAAGGAAAATGACGTCGCTTGCATAGGGCGCGGTCGCCTCGGAGACCGAGAGCACCCCGACAATCGGGAACATCGCGATCGGGATGAGGGAGGTCGCCGCCAGTGGCATCGCCTCGGTCATCCAGAGGATCGCCATCAGGATGCCAATTGCGGCCGTCCCGCGAGCTTCCTGTGCAAGGTCAGCCCCGGCAAGCTCCAGCCCGTAGTAGACCGCCAGTGCGATCAGCGGTCCACCCAGTCGACCAGTCCAGGCCAGCCGGTAGGTTGGCTCGCCACGGCTTCCATCGTCGAAGTATGGTTCTGGAGCAGCGCTGCTCATTCCGGCTTAGCCAGCATCAATATGCGATCCCAAATACCCAGCTTGCGAGCGTAAACGCCACGATCGTGATCAGCGTGACCGAGATGATGTTCAAGAAAACTCCGGCCCGAATCATTTGCCCGATCTTGAGATATCCGGAACCGAACACGATCGCGTTCGGCGGCGTGGCCACTGGCATCATGAACGCACAGGTCGCCGCCAGCGCCGCGGGAATGATCAGCAACATCGGATCGATTCCGATTCCCAGCGCGACCCCACCAAGTATCGGCAGGAACGTCGCGGCAGTCGCGGTATTGCTCGTCAATTCTGTCAACAGGAGAATCACGGCCGCCGCCACCGCCGCCAGCAGAATTAACGGCAGGAACTCCAGCACGGTGACTTGAGACCCGATCCAGACGTCCAGTTCGCTCGCCTGCACCGCGGTCGCAAGACTCAACCCACCACCGAAGAGCAATAACACGTTCCAGGGCAGCTCCTTCGCCTTCTCCCAGCTCATGATGAACTCGCCCTCACGCGGGTCCACGGGAATCGCAAACAGAGCAATCGCCGCCGCGATCGCGATCGTCGCATCGGTGATGTTATCAACCCACGGCGCACGCTCGAGAAGCGGGCTCCACCCGGTAACAGGTTCTCGCAGGACCCAGGAAAACGCGGTGAGAAGGAATACAGCCAGCACGAGCTTTTCCGCCCTGCCAAGTGGGCCGAGCAACTCGAGTTCGTGATCCACCAGCGCCTTCCCGCCGGGAATCTCATCAACTTCCGGCGGATACAACAGGAACGTCAGCAGGAACCAGGCGATGATCAGGAAGACAATCGCCAGCGGCACACCCACCAGCATCCACTGCCCAAACCCGATCTCGATGCCGTAGGTCGTCTCCAGGAACGCCCGCATGAACAGGTTCGGCGGTGTTCCGATGAGAGTACCCACCGAGCCGATGCTCGCCGAATAGGCCACCGCCAGCATCAGCCCGGTGGCAAATGCCGGTGCGTTTTCCGCGAACTCCGGCACCTCAATCGTTTCGTCCACATCATCCGGTAACGCGTCCCGACGTTGAAGCTGATCGATCACCAGCCCGACGATGCTCACCGCGATCGGTAACATGAGGACGGTCGTCGCCGTGTTGCTGATCCACATACTCAGGAACGCCGTCGCGATCATGAATCCGGCGATCAGGCGCCTCGGCCGGGTTCCGACGAGCTTGACGATGATGAGTGCGATTCGCTGGTGCAGTCCCCAGCGCTGCATCGCCAGCGCCAGCATGAAACCGCCCATGAACAGGAAGATGATCTCGTCGGCATACGGCGCCGTCGCCTCGCCGACTTCCAACACCCCGGCCACGGGGAAGAGCACGATCGGCAGGAGTGAGGTGATCGGCAGCGGCATCGCCTCGGTCATCCAGAGGACCGCCATGAGGATGCCGATAGCCGCCGTTGCCCGGGCGGCCGGTTCCAGCGCTGCGCCATCGAGCAGGAAATACATCGAAACGGAGGCGACCGGCGCGAAGAAGCGCCCGAACCAGGGTAGCTGATATCCCGCTCCAGAATGGTCGTGGTTACTCTGCTTGGCCTGCTGTTCGCTGGACATTCCCCCTCGACCCTCGTCCGGACGTAGCGAACTGACCACGCATCAACCGTATCGTCTGGAAATCGCAATCGGATTTCATCGTAGCCGATAGCGTTGCAATTCTGTAGCGACCGGCGCGCACCGCCCTGCCCCCACGACGCGGTAGACTGGGAGATGGGACAGGGACGACGGATCGAGTTAGCAGACGGTCCGGTCAAGCAGACAGGAGCGGGAATGCACCACGGTGAGTACAAAACGGTCGGAGGAAAGCTGGTCATTGCCGATTTTTCGGTTCAGGACGGCCAGCTCTGCGACGTATCCATCAGCGGTGATTTCTTCCTGGAGCCCGCCGAGGCATTGCAGGAGATCAACGACGGCCTGAACGGGATGCCCACCTCGGCAACGCAGGACGAACTCGCCGGAGCGATTCTCGATCGGCTCTCGCCGGACGTCGAGATGATCGGATTCTCGCCGGAGGCGGTCGCCATCGCCGTCAGAAGAGGAATTGACGAATCATGACGCAGAAACGCACCGACTGGCGTGACTACGATTGGCAACTTATCCGGGGCGCGCCGGTGCCGGTGGAGATGAATCACGCGCTCGACGAGGTCCTGGTCCGCCGGGTTGGCGCCGGGAAGCGACCGCCAACGTTCCGCTTCTGGGATCGGCAGGGACCGGAGATCGTCCTGGGGCGCTTCCAGTCCGTCCGCAATGAGGTCCAGATCGAAAACTGCGAAGCCGACGGCATCAGGATCAACCGGCGCATCACCGGCGGCGGCGCCATGTTCGTCGAACCGGAGAACGCCGTGACGTACTCGATCTACGCACCGCCGGAACTCGTCAAGGGCATGGGCTTCGCCGATTCCTACCAGTATCTCGATGAGTGGGTAATCGAGGGGTTGCGCTCGCTCGGGATTGACGCCTGGTACGAGCCGATCAACGACATCACCTCCAGTGGCGGCAAAATCGGCGGCGCGGCCCAGGCCAGGCGCCATGGCGCCGTGCTTCACCACGCGACGATGGCTTACGACATGGCCTCAACCGCGATCCCGCGCTATCTGCGGGTCGGACAGGAGAAACTCAGCGACAAGGGCGTCACCAGCGCCGACAAACGGGTCGGCCCGCTCCGCCTGCAAACCCAGATGGACCGTCTGGACATCATCGAGCACCTGATCGAGACCTTCCGTCAGCGCCACGGCCTGCAGGACGGCCAGCTCACTGAAGATGAAGTGGCCGAAGCTGAAGAACTCGTCCGCACCCGCTTCGGTACCGAGGAGTGGAGATACCTGCTGCCGTGATGTAAAAGCTTTTGCGGCGCTCTCGGTGTCACCATGCCCAGCGTCAACTCCGGTAGACGGCGATCCGTTCGACTTCGCTCAGGACAGGCTCTCCGTGTCGCCCTGCCCAGTGAACCTTCGAATGAGCCAGGGGCAGACGGAGCTGCCCGACTACCACATTGTCATGCCACTATCCCACCAGACCCCGGTAGACGGCGATCCGTTCGGCTTCGCTCAGGACAGGCTCTCCGTGTCGCCCTGCCCAACGTCAACTCCGGTAGACGGCGATCCGTTCGGCTTCGCTCAGGACAGGCTCTCCGTGTCGCCCAGCCCAGTGAACCTTCGAATGAGCCAGGGGCAGACGGAGCTGCCCAATCTACCGGCGATCAATGGCTTCGAGGACCGGACTACCTCCGAATCGTTCCGTCGTCGCTTCCGATAATCTTGTCGACATCCCGGATACCCTGCCAGAACGCAGTCCAGGCCCCTATCAGGGTTACGTTAATGGCGCGAGCTGGGAGCGAAAAGGCGTGCGATACCAGTTCAGGGCGCTCGTTCCGGGAACCGTATCCGAAGAGCAAGCTGAAGCGATCGTCCGACACGTCATGCAGGTACAGGACGAGCGATCTGACCAGAACGGGGGATGAGCGTGGTTCGCTTCAGCCGTCGAAGATTCCTGCAGCAG
>SLMJ01000240.1 GCA_007133615.1 Thermomicrobiaceae bacterium
GGAGGAATGCTGGTGCAGGCAGCGGATCTCGAGCGGCCTGATCCGACGTCGTGGAACGCGGTATCCGAGCGGCAACCAACGCAGGACGAGCTCGAACAACTCCAGTTCGCCTGGGCTGTCGTCAAGCACGTGAAGTCCAACGCGATCGTGCTGGTGAAGGATAACGGAACCGTCGGGATTTGCGGAGGGCAGCCGAACCGTGTCGATTCGGTGCGAATGGCCATCGAGCGAGCTGGTGATCGAGCCCGGGGCAGCGTGCTGGCAAGCGACGCGTTCTTTCCATTTCCGGATGGGGTCGAAGAAGCAGTCAATGCCGGCGTTACAGCAATTGCACAACCAGGCGGTTCAACGAAGGACCCGGAAACGATCGCCGCAGCAGACGCCGCAGGTGCTGCAATGGTCCTGACTGGAATCCGCCATTTCCGTCATTAGGGAACGCACGAGACCGACATTTGCTGCGCGGTAGATCCTTTGGAAGGGACCGGGAGTGGCTCGAACACCACTCCCGGTTTCAGTTCTCACGTGATAATTCGGGATCCCGACCGGGCTCGCCGAATCCACTGCTGCGGCTCATTGATCTCCTGCAGAGTCGGCAGCATCTCCGGCCCTTCCCAGACTCGCTTCGCGAGATCGTGCCCACCGGCTTCAACGAGTTCGTTGATGAATGCTTCGCCTTTGCGGTACTGCTCCATCTTGACGTCCAGACCGGTTATCCGGGCGAACATGACTTCAACGAACGTTCGCTGTCGCAGGCGACGCTCAAATCGCCGGGAAATCACTTCGTAGCTGGGAATCAGATCCCGTCCAACGGCGTTCATGACGTGATTGCTGTATCCCTCAACCACTGACATCATCGCCTGCATGCGGCTGAAGAGATCGCGCTGCTCCTCGTTCATCACGTACTCGAACCAGTTACCGGTCAGCGTCTCGCCATTCCGGGCACGACGCCAGAATATCTTGAGGCCGTCCAGCCCGCGTTTGAGGTGTTCGGCGTCACGGTTCAGGAACGTGATGTATTCCTTCAGCAACGAGTTGAAGTAATCCTGCAGCCACGGGTTCGCTTCGAACTCGAACGCGTGCGTGACCTCGTGAAGCGCAAGCCACAGCCTGAACTCCTCTGACGGCAACCGGAGATTGCGCTCGACATTCTGAATGTTTGGATGAACGAAGTAGAGCCGCCCGCCTTCAACGGGCTCACGCCCCAGCAGGGTCATGTCGTACTGCCCGAGCACTCGCCGGCCGAGGTATCCCAGAAGGATTCCGATCTCGGCGGTCAGCACACGCTGATTCACCGTTCCCCAGGCGACATTGAATGCTGATGCCTGCTTTTCATCGCGGAGCGGATTCAACTGCTCGATCGGCTCGAACAGTGTCTGAAAATTCCGGATGTTTGCGTCTACCCAGTCCATTCGATCGAAGGCGTATACACCAGTCAGGTCATACGGAAGCTCCATACCGGTGTACTCGGCCACAATCGGTGACGACTGCGCGACCAGCCGCTTGTAACTGGCATCGAGTTCTTCCCGAACCTGTCCGGAAAGTCGATCCTGGGTATTCATCCGTCGGGCGAATGTTCGGGCGCCATCCCAATCAATGAGCGAGGGGACCTCACCGCTTGAAACGTATTCCCGACTACGCGAACCCGCCCAGGCACCTACCGCAGCCCCGACGAGTGCTCCTGCGACGAGTATCTTCTTATCAGGCTTCGTGAAATTCACTGTTTGACGCTGGCCTCTCTGCTGAGTCTGCTTCGTGATGGCCGTTCTTGATCGTTCAATCCTAGCCTCTGGTGCAATGCTGGTGCCACGCCAGAACGAGAACAACCCTTGCCAGCGATCAAATGCCGGCAAGGGTCGCTGTTCTTCTGCAAGTACAAGTCCGGATTGCTAGTTGCCCGTCCCGACCAGCACCCGGTTGGATGCCGGTTGATAGCGACTGTCCAGGGTAAGCGAGTCTATCTCGTTTCCGTCACCGTCGTAGACGAAGCGGCGGATCTGAACATCGAACCCGTCGTGAGCCGTTTCAACCTGACTGCGCGTACCAGCCGGAAGTTCATCGGTTTGTTCCTCAACGATCTCGCTGGATGCGCTTACGCGGTTGGAGATATCGGGTCCTTCGGTCTCGACATTCCAGCCGGGATCGGTTCCCCAGATCTCGAATCGATTCGCGTTACCGTCGGCAGTGGCAACAATCGCGATCCAGTCTCCGGTGGTGTTCTTGAACTGGAAATCCAGCCCGGCGCCGGTTGCGATCGTTGCGTCGAGTCCGGTCATTCCGGTCGGATTGTTTCCGTAGAGTGGCATCCAGTACATGTGCCAGTTTCGCTCGACAATTTCCATTCCGGCCCAGAATGCGGCCTGGAAGACTGTGGTCGAAACCTGACAGACACCACCGCCAACAGTTGGCACTGTAGTTACGCCGCCGTCTGTGGCGCCTTCAATACCGAAGCCCTGCATGAATCCAACATCCTCGGTGATCTCGCCACCGATGCTCTCGTTGAAGGAGTAGGTGCCTCCCGGAGGGACAAGTGCACCGTTTGCGAGTTCGGTTGCCAGCTCGACGTTGTGCGCCCGGTTCGCGGCAGACCCACCATAATAGGTCTCCCCGTGGGCGAGCATGTCGTTGACCTCGATTTCGTCGGCCATTGCCGCGGTGACCTCTGGCTCTGCTTCATTGACCACAATCTCGGCGCTGGTCTCACCGGCGTCGATCGCCTCGGCAATCGCTTCAGCGGACTCCTCCCGATCCATCTCCCAGCCGTGTTCTTCTTCGCTCCGAACCTCGACCTCGCCATTGATGTAACGAAGATCCGCACTAACCGGGCGAACGTCCACATCTGAACGAATACTGGACAGGAACAGGGTCAGATCCTCAAGATCCACTGAAGGAGTGATAGTGCCGGCATCTGAATCGTGGTCGAAGTTCAGCGCAGCCGCGACCACGGTTCCGCCGAGCTGCGCTTCACCCTCGGACCAGGTAAGTTCAAACGGCGACGATGCCAGCTGATTGCCGTAGTCAGCTGCTTCTTGAGCCACATCGGTCGTGATCGAGGCGGGGTACTCGGTTACGGCGAGCTCCGCGTAGTGTTCGCCATTCATGATTGCGTTCTCAATGACCCGGGCCGACTCTTCGACGTCAATCTGCCAGCCGTCGGTCGCTTCCCGGACTTCATACTCCTCGCCGTTCCAGACGACACGGGCATCACGACCATCGTGGTAGGCATCCTCAGCGAGACCAGAGACAAGCCGCTCAACACGTTCGGAGTTGACATCGAGTTCTGAATCGCCATTCTGCGCGTCGATCGACACATTCAGGAGCGAATCGATGCGCTGAGCATCCAGCACCCAGCGGTAGTCGCCACGCTCGATGACGAACTCCTCAGACACAATCGCCGAGATGCGCTGGCCCAGAGGGTCGAGCGATTCCTCTGTGTAGGCAGGTTCAACGTCGATGGTCGAAATCTCAACTGGTCCGTTGCCAAGTGAAGTCAACTCAGCCCGCAGATCTCGGGACGTCTGATCCAGGTCGATCCCCACACCCGCCGCGGATGGCGTAATCTCGAGTTCGCCGTTGCTGTTCAGTTGAAATGCGGGTTCCTGAGGCCGTGCTCCGATATCTCCGGCAATCGACTGGAAATATGATTCGAGCTGGGCTGAATCAATTACCGGAGTAACGCCGACATCGTGTCCAAACAGCAGCGAGTCGAGCCAATCTCGGGAGTCGGTCCACCAGGAACCGCTCCGGCCAAACTCATGTGCACGTTCGACTGTTCGTTCGGTATCGAACGCCACACCCAGTTGGTCCGGCGTCGCCGTGTAGGTCTGCTCGCCAGACTGGAGCGTAATCTCCGAGTTCATATATTCGGACGTGCGCCCGTCGAGTGTCGCCAGCGCCTCAGATGAAGAGACGCCACCAATGTCCACGCCTACGGCCTGAACACCGGGGTAGACCTGATCCTGATACATAAGTCCGTACCCGACTATCGCAGCCGCAAATAACGCGATAACGAAGCCAAGGGCTGCCGTGAAAACGAGCAAGCCCGAAATCAGCGACTGGACAACTGGTTGTTCTCGAACTGGTGTCTGACGTTGCTCTGCCTGAACGGCCAAGGCGAAATCCCTCCCGAGGATGTATGCGTGGATGAGAGCGCCGGGCCCAGAATTGGACCGCTTCGATTACTCGTTCGCCCGCGTTCCCGCGGTCTCTTCACGTATAACGCGTCGGAGCCGGAAAATGTTGCGAACGGACGGAGACTCGCGTAACCAGTATACCAATTCATTGATCTCGACCCGGCGGCGACGCTGGATAATCCGCCGCGATCTCCACAGTCGCATCACGCCTGCCCAGCCAGCCAGCCGGCCGCGGATCGATGCCCATCTCCTCGTCAACACCGCATGCGTAATGGCCCCGGCTTCGTAGAAACCGACTCTCCACCAGTTCCTGGACCACAGATCGGTTGGCCAGCACCTGATGAGCGTCCAGGCTCGATTTCTCGCGAGGTAGTAATCCTTCAGTGAGGAACCCTCCACCGAACTGGCCGAATAGACGTGAAGTGCCCACGCAGCCGACCGGGAGACTGTTGAGTGCCCCTCCAGTCGTAATCGCCAGGCGAGGTCAACATCTTCGAGGTAGAGAAAGTAGGGTTCCGGGAAACGCTCTGTTTGCTCAAGTACCGTTCGCCGGAATGCCGCGGCTCCGCCTGTCGGGCCGAATACCGGTTGATGGCCGGGCAGTGAGCGCCAGTCCACGCCGATATCGCGGTCCAGAGCCAGACCGTTGTCGAACACATCAATCCCCGACGTCGCAACGATTGCCGGACTCGAGGCAAAGGTCAGGACCCCCGATACTGCCGCAAGCCCCGGATCACGCTCCAGCGGTCCAACAATCTCTTCGATGAATCCCGGAGACGGGACGGTGTCGTTGTTCAGCAGGACGACGTACTCACCGTCCGAACGATCGATTCCCAGATTGTTCCCGCCAGAAAAGCCGAGATTGGAGCCCGACTCGATCAACCGAACCCATGGATATCGATCGCGAACGTGTGCCGCCGACCCGTCCGTCGAGGCGTTATCGACCAGGATGACCTCATCTGCAGATCGGGTCTGTGCTTCCAACCCACCGAGACAGTCGTCGAGCAGGCCGACTCCGTTGTAATTCACGATGATGACGCTGACGGTCATCGGTCCATCCTTGATCCGCGCTCAACTCGAGTCGTCGACGCCGTTATACTAATCGATTCGCCAACGCAGTGCGTTTGACCGGGTCCTGAGCCGGTGCTAGAGTCAGCCAGCGCCTGAACCCGATTCATGCGCCAGAATGAGCCCGTTTGACGGAGAATGGAAGGACGTACGATGCCCAAGGAAATCGTAGAAACTGATAAGTCTCCAGCTGCGATCGGCCCGTACTCGCAGGCCGTTAAGTTCGGCAACATGCTCTTCGTTTCTGGTCAGATCCCGCTGGATGCCGAAACGATGAAGCTGGTAGAGGGTGACATCACCGTCCAGGCCGAGCAGGTCCTGAAGAATCTCAGCGCCTTGCTGGAGGCCTCTGGATCTTCGATCGACAAGGTGATCAAGACCACCTGCTTCCTGACCAACCTGGATGATTTCCAGACATTCAACGAGATCTATGCCCGCTACTTCGGTGAAGGCCAGCCGGCTCGCAGCACGATCCAGGTATCCCGACTGCCAGCCGGGGCGATCGTCGAGATCGAGTGCATTGCCGAGCTCGGCTAGCTAAACCACGATGACAGGGGAATGTCATGACTGACCAGCTCTCGGACCTGCTCGAAAAAATTGACGCCGATCGACTGATGCGGACCACAGGTACGATCGCTCAATGGGAACGACTTTCTGGTTCCGAGGACGAGCGAAAGGCCTTTGACTTCATTGAAGAGCAGATGCAGTCAATCGGGTTCTCGTGTCAGCGATACTCACCGACGTGCCTGGTCAGTCTCCCCGTCAGGGCGTCACTTCAGATCGTGGGTCAGAACGAAGAGATTCCCTGTATCACGCACTCTCATGCTGCTTCGACCCCGGAAGACGGGATCGAGGTTGAACTCGTCGATCTGGGTAAAGGGACACCGAGCGATTACGCGCGTCATCGTCCCGGCGGAAAAGCGGTGCTCGTCGATGGTCTGGCGACGCCGAATACGGTGGCCCCGGCCGAGTCATTCCGGGTCGCCGGGGTAATACACAACAGCGGGGCGCATCTTCACGAGATGTCTGTTTCGCCGGTCTGGGGCAACCCGACGCCGAGCACCATGCACATGCTTCCGAGCCTTCCGCACATCACGGTAGACGATAGCGGCGCCAAGCGACTTCGGGACGCGCTCTCCACCGGCACCTGCACTGTGCGCATCCACGCCGAGGTCGACACCAGGTGGAAGAAGCTACCCGTTCTCATTGCCGATTCTCCCAATGTCGACGAGATCTCGATGCACGTTCTGCTGAGCGGCCATGTCGACTCCTGGTACTACGGCGCGATGGATAACGGCAGCGCCAACGCGTCGATGATCGAGACTGCCAGGATTCTGAGCGACCACCCGGCTGAGATGAGGCATGGACTCCGGCTCGCGTTCTGGTCCGGACACTCCCATGCCCGGTACGCCACCTCGGCATGGTACGCCGACGAGTTCTGGTCGTTCACACATCACTACTGTCTGGCACATGTCAACATCGATTCGCCCGGCGGGATCGGCGCCAGTGATCTCAGCGGCGCCAGCACCATGGCGGAGAGCTACCCGCTCGCTCGAGAGATCTTCAATGATGTCGCCGGCGTCGAACTGCGGTATGACCGGATCGGGCGACTCGGAGACCAGTCCTTCTGGGGCGCAGGGATTCCCTCGTTCTACTGCTCGATCTCGCAGCAACCGCCAGAGGAGAACCCGACCGGAATCGGCGCGTTGCTCGGGCGAGGAGGAGGTCTCGGATGGTGGTGGCACACGCCCGAGGACACGATCGACAAACTCGATCCAGACAACCTCAAACGCGATGCACAGGTATTGTTGGCAACCGTGTACCGCCTGTGTACCGATCGCCGGCTCAAATATGATCAGGAGCCTGCCGCTCGGGAGATCAGGCAGGAACTCGAGTCCCTGCAGGAAGTCGCTGGCGAAGAGTTCGATCTCTCTGGATCGATCGAACTCGCCCGGATTCTGGAGTCTGCCGCGAACGATCTCTATAATCTGGAGATCCCGGACGATGCAAGCGACGACGAGTTCGCGCTCTACAACGGATGCGTGACCGGCGTGAGCCGGATTCTCATCCCGATCAACTACACAGTATCTGGCGAATACGAACACGATCTCGCGGTGCCGGCCTCGCCGCTTCCCGGGCTCCAGCCGATGAAACAGCTGCCGGAACGTCGGAACTCCCCGAGCGCCTATCATCCGTGGATCACGAAGCTGCGTCGGGAACGGAACCGGATCGACCAGGGCCTGATAGAAGCGACATCGCTCATCCAGCAGACACTGGCGGTTTTCCATATGCAGGATGACATTGACTGAATGATTGTCGCGACGGGGTGAAATGGCTATACTCTGTGGAGCGAAAATTCGCGGAACGGGTGAGTAGCTCAGCTGGTTAGAGCGCACGGTTCACATCCGTGAGGTCAGGGGTTCGAGTCCCTTCTCACCCACCGGCCCGAAAGCAACAGGTGCTGCCGGGCTAACAGGATATGCTGAATTTTGCACCTACGGGTGTATTCGGCTATACTCTAGACAACTCGCACGGGAAGCCGAGGACCCCTGTCCTCGGTTTTTGGTATACGGTCGAGCACTGCGGCCAGCCAGTCAGGCAGCAAACGCGAAAACTCGCAACGTATGCGAACTGCTTACCATTTGGGTAGGCAGTTGAGTATATCTGCGCCTCAGGCCCAGCGTGCTGGACGAGAGAAGGGCAACTATGGCATCCGATAGTCCTGTGATTTTGACCGAGCAGGGCAAAGTAGGCCTGGAACGTGAGTTGCAGCAACTGCGCGAAGAAAAACATCCCAGTGTTGCGCATCGCATTCAGGAATTGACCTCGGACGGTGACGTTTCCGACAACAGCGAGTATGAAGAAACCAAGGAAGAACTCGTCATTATCGAGGCCCGGATCCGCGAGATCGAGCACATTCTCCGCCGGGCGAAGGTTGTGCCGCGTAGCGAAGCGACTGACGTCGTGCAATTCGGGTCGACGGTCACTCTTCGCGACGAGTTCGACGAGACCGACACCTGGACTCTGGTGAGTCCACAGGAGGCGAATACGCTCCACGGAACCATCTCAACGGAGTCACCAGTCGGCGCAGCCGTCATGGGCAAGAAAGTCGGCGACTCCGTCGTCGTAAGCGCTCCAGGTGGAGACACCACATTCACGATCGAAAAGGTTGAGTAATTCGCGCGCAACGAGTACGTTTGCCGCGGACATGGGAAACCATGATCCGCGGCTTTTTGTGTCGCGCTCCTGATCGACCGGCGGCTGGATCAGGGTAAGTGAATCGGAGCAAGGTGCGATGGCGCTGAGTGAACACCAGGAACGTCGACTGGCCAAGTTGAGGGAAATTCGCGAGGAGGGAATCGATCCCTACCCGCCGAGAACCCACCGAACGCATACCGCGGCCGAAGCGGTGGAGCGGTTCTCCGGGCTGGAAGAGTCGCTGGAAGGCGAGCATGATCCGGAATCGATCACCGTCGCCGGGCGCGTTATGACAATTCGCGATATGGGTCGCTCCGTCTTCTGCCACCTGCAGGACGGCAGTGGTTCGATCCAGATCTTCCTGCGGCGAAACGATCTCGGCGAGGAGCGTCACGGCTGGTTCAAACGCATGATTGATATGGGCGACTTCGTCGAGGTCACCGGAAAGCTGTTTCGAACCAGGATGGGCGAGATCACCGTTCAGGCCAGCGATTTCACAATGCTTTCCAAATCACTCACGCCGCCACCGGAAAAATGGCACGGCCTGTCCGATGTCGAAACACGATACCGACAGCGCTATGCGGACCTGGTTTCCAACGAAGAAGTCCGCGACATCTTCATCAAGCGAACGAAGATCGTTCGGGCAATGCGGAACTTTCTTGATTCCCGTGGATTCATGGAGGTCGAAACTCCGACGCTCCAACCGCTCTACGGCGGTGCTGCAGCTCGCCCGTTTACCTCGCACTATCACACGCTTGATCAGACCTTCTATCTGCGGATTGCCGACGAGCTTTATCTCAAGCGACTGATCGTGGGCGGCTTCGAACGCGTCTACGAGATCTGTAAAGACTTCCGCAATGAGGGGATCGACGGTCGCCATTCGCCCGAGTTCACGATGATCGAGTTCTACATGGCGTACGCGGACTACAACGACGTCATGGACCTGACCGAGCAGATGCTCGTGTATTGCGCGGAAGAGGCACTCGGCACGACGACCTTCACCTATGACGGACACGAGATCGATCTCACCCCACCCTGGCCGCGGGTGACCCTCCGAGAGGCACTGCTGAACGCGACCGGGATCGATTATCTCGAGGTCCGGGATCAGAAGGAACTCTACGAGGAAGCGAAGCGTCTTGGCGCCGATGTTCAGCCGAACGACGTCTGGCCTCGCATCGTTGACGAGTTGATGAAGACGTTTGTGCGTCCCACGTTGATTCAGCCAACATTCCTGATCGATTATCCGGTGGCACTGTCGCCACTGGCCAAGCGTAGTCCGAACAATCCGGATGTCGTCGAACGCTTCCAGCCCTTCATCGCTGGAGTCGAAGCGGGGAACGCCTTCACCGAGCTGAACGATCCGCTGGACCAGCTGTCGCGGTTCCTCGAGCAGGCCCGCGATCGGGAAGCTGGCGACGAAGAGGCCATGCCGATCGACGAGGACTACGTAAATGCCCTGATGTACGGCATGCCGCCAACCGGTGGGTTCGGACTGGGCGTTGATCGTCTGGTCATGCTGTTCACCGACCAGCAGAATATTCGTGAAGTCATCCTTTTCCCGCACCTGCGGACGAAGCCGGAAGGACTCGGACTGGCCCCGGCACTGGAACCGTACGTCGATTCCTGATGCCGACCGATGCGGCGAACCATAACCCCGGCGCAAGTGCACATTTTTGCGCCGGGGTTCTTCACAATTAACACAACGATCCCCTGCAATGCGTGACCGCAAACCGACAATCCACCACTTGCCGCGCCAGGTTCCAACTATCCTTTACCGTGTCGCCAACGGACTCCTGCAGCGGCTGCATGGCACAGATAGCCCCCGCGCAAAACGAATACAAATCTTGACTTTCATTGACGCATCGCTTAGTCTGATTTGAATTACCCGCTCTTTGGTTGGTACAGGTAAATACGTCAGGAGGACGCTCATGAAGGATCAGCGCGCCATTGACGCTGCGCTAGCCGGTACGCTCGAAGGTCGCGTCGGTCGTCGCGACTTCATCAAGCGAGCAACGTTGCTCAGCCTGTCCGTACCGGCGCTCGGAGGGCTTCTCGCTGCATGTGGCGACGAGGAAGATGACCCCGAAGCTGCCGCGGAGGAACCCGATGATGACGCAGACGATACCGAAGTCGACGAGCCAGACGACGAGGAGCCTGAAGACGACGAAGACATCGATGATGAGGATGATGGTGAAGAGGAGGTAGCGCCGGAGGCCGACGACATTGAAGTGATCGATGTCGAGGGTGTTGCGGAAATTCCTCGAAACCGCACGCTGATCATGCGCTGGTCCGGCGTTGAAGGTCGATTCGTCGACCATGAGATCTGGAACCCCTACGCGATCGGAGGGAATCACCAGAACGGTTCAGGTATTCTCTACGAACCGCTGGCGTTCTACAGCGCATTTGCCGACGAAGAGATCCTCTGGCTCGCAGAGGGCTACGAGTACAACGATGACTTTACGCAGTTGACCATTCGGACCCGCGAGGGCATCGAATGGAGCGACGGCGAGCCGTTCAGCGCGGAAGATGTCGCCTTTACCATCAACAGCCTGAATGAACTCGGAGCGACAGTCCGTTGGGGTGTCGACGTCCAGCAAGTCGTCGAGCAGGCCGAAGCAGTCAGCGACACGGAAGTTGTCGTCGACTTCGTCGTGCCATCTCCGCGCTTCTTCTTCCTCATGACATATCGCTTCGACATTGGTGTCTATATCGTGCCGAAGCACATCTACGAAGGTGTCGAATGGGATGTATACACCGCGTTCGACGTCGACGAAGGTCTGCCGGTGACCACGTCTTGCTGGCGGGTTGTCTTCTCATCTCCGGAACAGAAAGTTATCGATCGCCGGGATTCCTGGTGGGCTGTTGAGCACGGACTGGTCGAGCAGCTACCGGACGTTGAACGCGTTATCTATCTGCCGTTCGGCGGTGAAGATCAGACCGCACAAGCCCATCTCACAAACCAGATCGACTTCTCCTCCGGGCTGACTCCGGCAACGATGGAACTGATCCTCAATGAGAACCCGGCGCTCACAACGCACTCCGGACGGGAATCACCGTACGGATATGTCGACTGGTGGCCGATGGGACTCTTCCTCAATCATGAATGGGAACCGTGGGAAGAGGTCGAACTCCGCTGGGCGATCAGCTACTACCTGGATCGAGAGCAGATCGTCGAGGTTGCCGAAAGTGGCGCAGGAAGCCTGTTCCCGCTGTTCATACCATCGTATCCGGCGCTCGTGCCATTTGTAGATCACGTTGAGGATCTGCTCGAAGAATGGAATCCCATCGAGTACAACCCCGAACGCGGCGATGAGTTGATGATGGAAGCCGGGTTCGAGAAAAACAGCGATGGCATGTGGGAACGCGACGGCAGTGTCATCGAAATAGAAATGATGGGTGCCGCCGGTCGCCAGCTTCTTGGCCCTGTCGTTGCCGAGCAGCTGCGCCGTGCCGGGTTCGACGCCGAATTCTCGATGCCACCGGACTGGAGCGACCTGCTCTCACGTGGCGAATTCGGTGCAGGCTTCAACGGACACGGTGGAAGTGTGAGCGGCGACCCCTACTACAGTCTCCGCCTCTATCAATCCGCGACTGCTGCGGTTCCCGGAGCACACCAGGTGAACTTCAGCCGCTGGGTCAACGAAGAGTATGACGAGATCGTTGACGAAATGGCTGTCACATCACCAGAAGATACTGACGCACTTATGGATCAGTTCCGCCGGGCAATGGAGATCTGGCTGCCGGAGCTTCCGGCGGTGATGATCAACGAGTTCTATCATCGAATTCCGATGAACACGACCTACTGGGAGAACTGGCCGACCGAGGACAACAATTATGTCAATGGCGCCTTCTGGCACCTGACGTTCCAGTTGGTGCTGAACAACCTGCGGGCGGTTCAGGACTAGCACAGCAGCTGGTGTTCGCCTCAGAATGATGCTGGCGCCGGGCGGCAACTCGTGTGATTGCACGACTGCCGCCCGGTGTCGCGCATTTCCGGTATTTCACGAGATCACCGTGCCCCTTTACCCAATCGAGGTCCTTGCGAGGCACTTCTTGCAGTCACCGAACACCTCTGAAGATCGCTAACGCCGATCGGGTGGTGCTCGATCCCCTCGATACTCGCGAAGTTGCTGCTCACTGAGTCGATCAAGGCGCGGGGCTGTTGAGACCTTACGTTCTTCCTCGGGAATGTCTATGCGGTGGTAGACGTAAACGAAAACATCCCGCACGGCGGCAGCGATGGGCAGTATCGCGATCATTCCCCAGAGCCCCCAGATTGCACCACCCAGCACCACCAGGATCATGACGATCGCTGGATGAACCCGAACCGCGTAACCATGAATACGCGGCACCAGGAAGGTGCTCTCCAGTTGCTGAATCCCGATGAAGGCGATCGCAACCAGAATCAGCCGGTCCGGCTCTGTAGCAAGGGTAACCAGTGCAATGATGAAGAACGCGATGATCGGACCAAGGATCGGAATGAGGTTGGTAAGCCCGGCGAGAACGCCCAGCACGAGCGCTGGTTCGACGCCGATCAGCCACATCGTTACTCCGGTGGCGACTCCAACGGTCAGGCTGACGAAGATCTGGCCCCGGATGTATGCAGAAAAGACGCGATCAATCAGCATGACGATGTTCCGAACATCGTTCTGCCAGTGCTCCGGCCACATCGTGTAGAAGCGCTCGGCACCCTCGTTGCGATCTTTCAGAACGTAGAACATCCAGAGCGGCAGGAGGGCTAGCCCGGCGCCGAACCCAATAATCGAACTCACCGCACCGACCGTTGCCATGAATGCCGATCGCGCGGTTGAGAGAGCCTGAGACGCAAGGTTGCCGAGCTGGTCTTCGATCTGCTCCTTCACCTGGTCAGGCACCTGCTCCTCATAATAGGTCATGAGGACTCCGAGCTCTCGGTGGCTGATCTCCCAGTAACGGGGAATCGCTTCAACGAAATCGATCGTTTCCCGAATCAGTGGGGGAATCAGGTAGTAGCCGGCGGTGATAAATGCGCTTATGAACACCGCATACGTGAGGAGAATCGCGAAGATCTTCCCGAATCCGCCCAGTACGCCCCGCTTGGGAAACACCACCTGGAACAGATTCACCAGTGGGGCCATAAGATAGGCAAAGATCGCGCCCAGCACAAAGGGAACAAGCGACTGACGCGCTTCCCATACGACCCAGCCGACAATCACAAATGCCAGCAGGATCAGAACAAGACGTTTGCGATGTGGTGACGAAAAATCGATCACAAAACGCTAGCTTCCCGGAATTCTCGCAGCAGCGATCCCTGTGCTGTTTCCCAGCATATCGCATTTTCGAGCACCGGGCATGGGAGCATAGACCCGGTTAACCAGCGGGCACATCCGTGTTCACGAGCAGTTCGAGGGCCGTCTGGCTCCTCAGTCCGAACTCTGGCGGCGACTATCGGCTGGCTGATCACCAGTGGATTCATCTTCGTCGGAACTGTCACCGAACGAGAATCGATCACGCAGCCGTCCAAAGCCACGACCGACGAAATCGCCGAACTCTCCGGCCTCCCTGGAAACGACTTCCCGGAACTGCGTGTTGTGCTGCCCCATCCGGCGGAATTTGCGGTATCGATCGCGAACCAGTTTCTCCGGCGACTTATCGATAATCGAACTCAACTCGCGTAGAAGCATGTCCCGAAGGAGCGCCGCGGCAAACTCTGGGTTCTGATGCGCGCCGCCTTCCGGCTCCGGCACCACCACATCGACTACACCCAGCCGCTGGCAATCAGCCGCGGTGATCTTGAGCGATTGCGCTACCTCCGGTGCGCGCGAGGCATCGCGGTACAGAATCGCGGCAGCCCCCTCCGGAGCAATAACGCTGTAGATTGCATGATCCTGCATCAGCACCCGATCGGCAACGCCCATCGCCAGCGCGCCGCCTGATCCACCTTCGCCAATCACGATCGCGACCGTCGGGACCTCGATCACACTCATGGTAGCGAGCGACTCCGACAGGGCAATGGCAATTCCCCGCTCTTCCGCGCCATCTCCGAGATATGCTCCGGGCGTGTCGACAAACGTGACAACCGGAATCTCCAGGCGGGCAGCCAGTTCCATCAGGCGGATCGCCTTTCGGTAGCCTTCTGGTAGTGCCTGTCCACCACGTCGTCCGTCCTCGTTCGACCGCTGATGTCCAATAAACACCACGCCGCGACCGGCGATCTCACCGAGCCCGCCAACGATTGCCGGATCATCCCCGTAGAGTCGATCGCCGTGAAGCTCAATGAATTGCGAGCTGATCCGCCGGATGTAGTCGAGCGTCGTCGGCCGATCCGGATGCCGGGCGATCTGGACCGCATCCCAGGCGGACGCCACAACGACGGGATTAACCCCGTCGGTCGCCCGTTCGGGCTTTGAAACTTCAGAACGGGCGCTGACAACACGCAGAATCGTCGCGAGCGTATCGCGCAGTCGATGACGCGAGACGATCCCGTCAACGAAGCCGTGATCGTGGAGAAACTCGGCCGAATGGCTGTCGATCGTGTCTCGCCCGGACACCTGCTTGACTACTCTCGGGCCGGCAAAGCCGATCAGCGCTTCCGGTTCAGCCAGAATGATGTCGCCCTGGTTGGCGAAACTGGCGTACATTCCTCCGGTGGTTGGATGGGTAAGTACGGAAATGTATGGAACGTGAGAATCGTGTGCACGCTTTGCGGCCGCTGCGGTCTTGGCCATCTGGACCAGACTCAGCATGCCCTCCTGCATCCTGGCTCCGCCCGACGCTGCCACCGTGATAATCGGCACCTTCTTCTGCCTGGCCCGCTCGAACGCCAGAGCGACCTTCTCGCCGACAACCGAACCCATGCTGCCGCCCAGGAACCGGAAGTCCATGACGGCGAGAATCACTTCGTGACCGCGAATCTCCGCGCTGCCGGTGACGATCGCTTCGGTCAGGCCGGTCTGCTCGCGCGCTTCGGCAACCCGTTTCCTGTAGGGGAGTCGATCCGAGAACACGAGTGGATCAACCGATACGAGTTTGCGATTGAATTCATCGAATGTATCAGGATCCACCAGTGCGTTGATGAAATCCATTGCCGGGATTGTATGATGGTGCCCGCATGACGAGCATACGCGGTACCGCAGGAATCGCTCGTCGGAATCGAGAACGGCGTCACACTTGTCGCAACGGGTCTCGCCAGGCGCTTGTTGATCGGCTGTTTCAGTATCAGGGGTTGCATGGTTAGGGTCAGGCATCAGCGTGTGCTCCATTGCCAGAGATATCCGGAAAACGTCTCTATCGAGTGCAATTCCATGTTAACAGCTAGACCGATCATGGGCCACATTCTGACACCCGAATCATCCGACCCGGGGCTGTGCAATCGCGTTCACCACTGATAGCTGGAGGAAATGACGTGCAGATCGGATTGGCAAGAATCAGGCATCGGTCAAATAGCTTCGCCCTATCGGCAACGACGCTGGATGACTTCCAGGCGTCCGAGTTGCTGACTGGCGACGCGTTTCAAGCTTGTTACGAGCATACCGGTACAGAACCCGGAGGTGTATTCCAGTGCTCGGACAGCACCGGCGCGACGATCGTTCCGCTGCTGGCAACCAGCGCTCTAGCCGGCGGACCGGTTATGCCTGATGCGATCGACGGGCTTGCTCGACTTGTGCTGGAACAGGTGACGTCCCCACCGGAACAACTGGACGGGCTGATTCTGGACCTGAGTGGTGCGATGACCACGACCGATGCCCGGTCCGGCGACGAGCTCTTGCTGCGACGTATCCGAGAATCATTCCCCGAACTGCCGATCGCGGTGATCTTTGATCACTGCGCGAATCTGACTGACGGAATTATTGATTCGGTCGAACTGATCGAAAGCGCTGGGCTGGTTCCGCAACAGGATCAATGCGAAACAGGCCAACGCACGCTGAAGTCGCTTGTCGCCCTCGTACAGAACGGCACCCGGCCGCAAATGCAGATCGAACGGCTTCCGCTGATCACTCCGCTTCCTGCACAACGGGCTACGAGCGCACCATTTGACGCGGTCAATCAGACAATCGACGAACTCAGGCAACAGCCGGACGTGATATCCGCAAGCCTGTTTGCGGGATATCCGTATACTGACGCACCCCACGCTGGCGCGTCAATCGTTGTCGCAGCCACAGACAATCGAAAAGAGCAGATCAACGAGATTGCCCAGCAACTCTGGTCTCGGCGACGCGAGATCTACGTAGAAGGAAGCAACGTTGAGGAGGCCGTCCATTTTGCGATGGCCAACCGCGAGGGCATGGTCCTTATCTCAGATCTCGGCGACAACCCGGACGACGGTGCACCGGGTGACGGCACAACGGTGCTGTGGGCACTGATGGATCTGGGCGTTCGTAACGCTACCGTTGGAGCGATTGTCGACGAGCAAGCGGTGGATGCCTGCTTCCGCGCTGGTGAAGATTCCCGGGTTGAGATCCCTGTCGGGGGACGTCGGGACACGCGCCATGGCTATCCGATCGACATCCGGGCGAAGGTTGTGACGCTTCGAGAAGGATCGCTCACCCTGAACGGACCGTTGAATCACGGTCGACAGATCGATCCCGGGCGAACCGTCGTTCTGGACGTCGAGGCCCGGCACGAAGGACATGTCGAGTTGATACTCACCGAAAAGCCTGTTCAGATCACCGATACATCGATTTTCGAGCAGCTGGGAATCGATCTCTCGGAGCGAGCGATCGTATCGATCAAGTCGGCCAACGACTACCTGCCGGCGTTTGCTCCGCTGACGAGTCGGATATTCGAGGTGATCACGCCGGGTATCACCACTCCTGATCCGGCCTTCTTCGCGTTCCAGCAGATCACCAGGCCGATCTACCCTCTGGATGAGTTCGAGGGCTGATCAGGCTCGCGGCTGCCAGATACCTGTCTTCTGGTCTTCCGGAGCACGAACACGTCGATCGTGTTCGAGTTTCTGCAGGTGGGCGAGGATCGTCGATTCGGCCGGAAAGCTGTATTCCGGCAGGAGATCCGGATATAGCACCGGGAGAATGTCGGCGATTGAGGCTCCGCCGTCCGCCACAAGATCGTAGATCTGTTCTTCCCGACTCAGACGTCGTTCGATGTAATGCGCGAACAGCGCGGACGGATCATCGATCACCGGCCCATGACCCGGGAGCAGCACCGATGGCTTCAGATCCCGGGCACGATAGAGCGAGTCCATGTACTCGATCATGTTTCCATTCGGCGGGAAGACACCGATCGTGCCGTTCCCGGAAACCAGGTCCCCGGCCAGCATGATCTTGGTTTCGCGCTCAAGCAACGCAACGTGCCCTGGAGCGTGCCCTGGCGTCATCACCAGATCGAACAGCAGCCCGTCAACTTCGAGCGGAACACCTGGATCGATCTTGACATCGACGTCCGTCCAGGCAATATGCTCGTTCATGATCGGGGTATTCTCGGGATGGAGCATGACGGGGACATTGAGCTGCCGCCGGAGCTCCGGAGTAGCAATAGCGTGATCGGGATGTGCGTGAGTAAGGAAAATGGACTGAATCGACGGCGAACCGAATTCTTCGAGTTTCTGTGGAATCAGTTCAATTCCGGGTTCACTTCCTGGATCGACAATCACGACCGGATTGTTCCCGATCACATAGCAGTTCGTCGGCTGTCCCCGCATAAACCCGGAATTTGGCACCTCGATCCGTCGAATCGCGATCGGCGGTGCGTCCCAGTCCCACATCCTGTCCCCTTGCACTAGTCGTCAGCCGCAGCGGCTTTCTCGGGCTTGATCATCGAATCGTAGACGAGTTCGGCGATGTCCTTGACCTCGAACTCCTCTTCGGCACCGACGCCGTTTATTCCGTCCTCGAACATCGTCATGCAGAAGGGGCAGGCGGCTGCGAGTGTATCGGAGCCGGTGTCAATCGCCTCCTGAACACGGGTCTGATTGATCCGAGAGCCGCGAGTCTCCTCCATGAACATCCGTCCACCGCCACCACCGCAGCAGAGCGACGTATTCCGGTGGCGTGGCATTTCGACCATCGTGCTTCCCGGCAGCGACTGAACCACAGAGCGCGGTGCATCGTACTCCTTGTTGTAGCGTCCCAGGTAGCACGGGTCGTGGTACGTGACTTTGCC
>SLMJ01000016.1 GCA_007133615.1 Thermomicrobiaceae bacterium
CGGACCCTGTCGGCAACGACGCCGCCGATCAGTGAGAGCGTGAGCATCGGGATACCCATGCCGGCGGCGATGATTCCCAGTACGGCAGCGATGCCGGTGAGATCGTAGGCCACGAAACCGATGACGACGGTCCCCATCTGCAGTGCAAACATGCTTGGCAGCATGCCGAGCCAGAGAATCCGGAACTGCGGATGCTCCAGCGCGCTGAACATCTGACGCCAGCCGGCACGGGCAACGGCCTGTTCTGCGGCGCGTTTGGGGGTCCTGGATTCAGAAGGGTCCGAGGCTATCGGTAGGTCCTCTCATCGTCGTCCGCTTTCGGGAAACTGACTATGTCACCCGGTGCCGGAACAGAATAGCAGAATGTGCTGCGTCGAGGTGCGATCGCGCTCCCCGGCACAGCACTGGCGAACAGGCGAGACAGCACGTGAGCGTTGGGTTCAACGTCTGACCCCTGGAAAGGAATCAAACGGTATATGAGCGCAGGGAACAACTGGGCGGAAAAGGTTATTCAGCAGGACTCCTATACACCGCAGGAACTGGCTGAGCTACTGGAACTGGACGAGGGCCTGATCAAACAGGAAGTGCACCGGGGACGGCTTCGGGGCAACAAGCTCGGAAATGACATCATAGACATTCCGCGTGATGCCGTAATCGAGTGGATGAATCAGCGAATGCGTGGCGATTGATCGCCCAGCAGAATGGTTGAAAGTCCCCGGACGCCGACGACACTGGTTCTTTGAGCGCTCGGTGGACAGCGGCCATGCAGCCGGGTAATATAGACATAACGTTATTCACAAACATACAACGTATCCGGCAAGTCCTTACTGGTCTCTGAAGGGAGGCCCGGCATGGTTCGACTTCGTCGCAAGAAGGCCGAGGAGTTGCTGCAGCAACAGCATTATCGTCCTCGAGAGCTGGCTGATCTGCTCGGAACCGGTGTCGATTTCATCAATCATGAGGTCTCAACCCGCCGGTTGAAGGCGCGACGGCTCGGGCAGTCCACTGTGGACATCCCGCGAACTGCGGTGCTGGAATGGCTGGCTGAACGCGAGCGTGCGCTCGGTCGGCAGGATCATCACGCTTGACGCCCGAACGACACAACGGCGATGCCGTGAGGCATCGCCGTTGTCGGTCAGGATCTGAAGCGGGTCCGTGGCAGAAGATCACAGCTGCGGGAGAACAAGGATCCTTTCCGAGGCGCAAAACCACCATGGTTGCACGCTTGACATAAACAATTCTTGGTTCTATGATGGAATAGTATTGTCGCCGTTTCTCGTTCAGGATCTGGAGGCTCATCATGCGTGCTCTGGTTATTGCCCGGCAGAAGATGCCACCTCCGATGGAAATGCTCCCGAGCCTAACGCAGGGATTTAACGCCTGGAGGGATCAATATCGCGACAAAATGGAAGTCTTCTCCTTCTTCGTCGGAACAACCGGAGGTTTTGCCATACTGAACACAGTGGACGAGGCCGAAGCGTATCAGATCCTGATGGAATGGCCGTTCACGCCTTTCAGCGATATTGAAGTCCTGCCGGCCATAGATGGGGACGATGCGCTTGCCCGGTACACTGCCCGGGTGGAGGCAATGATTGCCGGATCTGTGGGGAGTTAGCCCCGGGTCATATGTCAGGTCAACATTGATTCAGGATAAGTGGGAGACTCTACCCGTGTTCCGCTCGTACGCAAGACGGCGATGCCTCACGGCATCGCCGTCTTGCGTTGGACTCCTACTGCCTGAGGATGCAGGGTCAGGCGTTGAGGTTTCCGCCGGTCTGCAATGTGTCTGTGCTCGCGTTGTTGAAGTCGAACGAGATACAGCTCATGTAAATCTCGTCCCAGAAGCGGGCGCCTTCCAGGTGGCAATCGCGTCGTCGACTGAACTCCCGGAATCCGGCGCGCTCGAATGCGCTGCGGGCGGAGTAGTTGTACTCGTAGACGCTGAGCATGATGTGCTGCAGGCCGAGCGCGTTGAAGGCATAGTCCAGCACCAGTCTGGTTGACTCGCTTCCGAACCCTCTGCCCCGGCAATCTGGTTCACCGATGATAATCGAGAACTCGGCGACCTGATCGTCATAATCAATCTCGGTCAGGGCCGCGCCGCCCACCGGGCGCCAGCTGTCCAGTTCGTAGATCGTGAAATAGATATCTTCCACGCCATCATCTGCCTGCTCGGCGAACTCGAACTCGATCTCGACGCTGTCAAACGCAGCGCCGGGAAGATCGCGGTCTTCCCCGTAGTAGCTCAGCCAGTCCTGGTACTTGTCCAGAAGATCCGAGTTGAGCGGCCCCAGTGCCACGGCCTCACCGATGAGGTCGATCTGCGGGCGCGCTGAAGGAATGCGGGATTCAGTCTGCTCGGGAGCTAGCCATCGTGCGGTTTGTGTGCCACCGAGCCGATTTTGAATCGACCCCGTTCGGCCTTCAGGCTTAATGTACGGGAAAAAGGTCAACGCTGCATCCTTTCTGCTGCCTTACCAGCACGGCTGCGAAGCATACACACCGGGTCAACCCGGATGATGCTGGCATTCCGATTGGTTTCGCAGACCACCTCACGCTGCATCCCGAACCCCCAGTTCCGGGTTTGACGCGCGAAGCTGCTCGATTGCGTCCGTGACGCGATCCTCATTGATCCCGGTTTCGATCCCAAGTCCATGGAGTAGTTTCAGTAATCGTTCGGTTGACAGGTTACCTGGTGCTCCCGGCGCAAACGGGCATCCGCCAAGTCCGCCCGCAGCGGCATCGTAGATCGCGATGCCGTAATCCAGGCCGATCATGACGTTCGCCAGCGCCAGTCCACCGGTGTCGTGCAGGTGCAGTGCCAGGCGTTCCACTGGCAACTCCTGACAGGCTATATCCAGCAGCGCCCCAAGTCGCTTCGGCGTGGCACGCCCGATGGTATCGGCCAGGGCAACTTCGTCGCATCCGAGTTCGAACAACCGTGCCGCGACATCAACAGCCTGGCGGGGAGGAATCTCCCCGGCGTATGGACAATCGGTCGCGGTGGAAACATACCCGCGCACCCAGACGCCATCCTGCCTGGCACGCTCGACGACCGGAGCGAACCGCTCAAAGGTCTCGTCGATCGTTGCGTTGACGTTCTTCTGGCTGAATTGCTCGGAAGCGGAGGTGAAGAGTGCGATCGCGGAGCATCCGGCGTTCCTGGCTCGTTCGTAGCCACGTTCATTTGGAACCAGGACAGTGTATCGAACACCGGGAAGGGGCGTGACCTTCCGGAAAACGTCGTCAGCATCTGCCAGCTGCGGCACCGCTTTCGGGCTCACGAAGCTGGTTGCTTCGATGACGCGGATCCCGGCCTTCGCCAGCCCGTCAATAAATGCGATTTTGTTGTCTGAAGCGACGTGAACGGGCTCGTTCTGCAGCCCATCTCGTGGACCAACTTCGACCACATTCACGCGCTCGGGCAATCGCGACAGTATCGGCACCCTGGTGCTCCCCCGGCCCAACCCCTGTACTGTTGTCTGTCCCCCCAGATGTGGCCCCCGGCACGCGCAAGTTAACCTGAGACCGTCAATAGCCTATCAGGGAAACGGCTGCGTGTACAGGCCTCAGACAGATGAGTTTTGCGGATAATTATGTGTACGGAAACAGAGATGGCCGGGAGGTCAAAGGCAGGTTTGTGAACGTACGCACGAATGTGAAAACGAGTTCTGGTTATGTCTGGGAAAACTTGCCTGAACGGCACGAAAAACCGAGCTGGAATGCGTGCTTAGTTCCACTGGATAGGACCGAAGTCCTGGTTCGAGCGCAAGATCGTCGGAAGTTTCCATCCATAGTCCAGCAGATCGATTGCATCGGCATACCATCTCTCGAAGGTTGACCCGAGCAGAACGACGATGAGCGTGCGGCCATCCTTCTCTACAATCTGGATGAGGCAGAGGCCTGCCTTTGTGGTCCAGCCGGTCTTTCCACCGAGCACGCCGTCGTAGAGATCAGGGAGCTGGTTCGTGTGGCCGAAGTCGAATCCTTCTCCACTATAGAGTTCGGCTCCCATCGCATCCATTAACTCGGAGTGCTTCATCGCCTCCTTTGTCAGCAGCATCAGGTCGTATGCCGATGAGTACTGTCCGTCACCGTCGAGGCCGTGCGGGTTTTCAAAGCTCGTCTGGCTCATGCCGAGACGTTGCGCCTTGATATTCATCATGGCAGTGAATCTGGCGCGGGCGAGTGCGTCTTCCTCATCAGGACTTCCGCCGACTGCCCGGGCCAGGGCCGATGCGGCGTCATTACCGCTTCGCATCAGGAGACCGTGCAGAAGGGTTCGAACCGTGAAGGTGTCATCAGCTTCGGCCCAGATCGATGCCTCGCCAACCTGATCCTCTTCAACGATCGTTATCTCGTCCTCCATTGGAATGTGCTCCACGACCAGCAGAGCCGTCATCATCTTGGTCAGGCTCGCCAGTGGGACAGGCTCATGCATCTGCTCGCCGGCAAGGACGCGCTCGTTCGAGACGTCGTAGATAATCCAGTGCGGCGCCTCGATCTCCGTAGTCTGCGCAGCCACGCCCGTCACCTGAGGTACGAGCAGGAGTGCCGCGATGAATGTTGCTATCGTGATGCGACCGATACTCGAGGTAATCACGTTTCTGCCTGATCTTCACCTGCCTGCCAGCCGGATGGAATGATACCGCGTTGATCCGGCTTCTTGCCCGTTCTCATGGGCGAAACAGGGTACCAATGCAGGGACGGTGAACGCTCGCGGGAATTGCTCTTGACAGCCGCGGCGTTGGTGGGTACTATATGCAGTCGCGCTGGTTGATGAGTGATTCACGCCAGCGGGGCCGGATACCGAACGAGCCGCGACGATCAATCAGGGTTTACGAATCCGCTCGAAATTGATCTTGACACGGCAGGATCCGGTGAGTAAATTTAGGAGTCGCCGGTCGAGACCGGCCCGGCCGAGTGCCGGCGAGATCACGAAAGTGACTCGGAACCGAAAACGGATACTCTTGACAAGAGGTGGCGTTTTCGGGTAATATAATGAGGCTAACGTTCTGATGCCTGATCGGGCACGGAACACGAGCCACCAAAATGGCAACATCGGGAGGTGCAGGCACGAACGAAGACGCTAGCTGCGAAAGCTCAGCTCTTGTGCCGGCCCGCCAGACGGCGGGTTTTTACTTCCCTGAAAACAGCACCTTGACAATTGAAGTGTAGTTCGTACAGCAAGGATCCTGACGATTCCTTCGAGTGACTGTTGGTACCGGAAGGTGCCTGCAGGTACTCAGCTCATTGAGCAACCAAACCGCGCATAGCGCGGAAGAATCTTGATGGAGAGTTTGATCCTGGCTCAGGAACAACGCTGGCGGCGTGCCTAATGCATGCAAGTCGAATGGGAGTCTCTTCGGAG
>SLMJ01000244.1 GCA_007133615.1 Thermomicrobiaceae bacterium
ACGCGGGATGGTATTCGAACCGTTGACGCTCGGTGTACTGAGCGGTCCGGAACTCGCCGAGATCCTGGTTCAACTCGTCATACTCGATCGTGTATGGGTAGCCGAACACTGGAAGTCCACCGCTCTGCTCCCAGAAGTTCTTGAACCCGAAAGCGAGATAGTGACCAGTAGCATCGAAATAGAGCCAGTCAGGGCTGGTCGCCATCGGATCAGGCCGAGGCGCCGTCGGGAGCAGGTCCACAATCCGGGAGGCACGCACATCGCTCGACCAGAGGTCGGGGCCCTGCGACCAGACGAGATAATCGCCGCCTGCATTACCAAGCGCGTTGTAACCCTTGTTCTGAATGATGGCGAAGCGGCTATCTGACTGGAGATCATAGCCTTTGACGTCGAGTCGGTTCTGGTCTTCCTGTAGAGACCGGGTATCACTCCAGAACACATAGCGACCATCGGTGGTGATCATCGTTGTATGCTCCGCGAGCACCCGCGACTTGTCCGTCGACAGGTCGTGAGCGATCAGTGTTCCGTCAGCACTGTAGACGACCAGATCCCCGTGAAAATCGAACGCAAACAAGTTGCTTTCAGCAGCGACTTCCTCGTCGATTGTTTGCAATTCGGTTCCATCGATTCGAGCCGTAAACAGGCGCCAGCGGAACTCCGTAACTGCTTCATCGTGCTCGCCCCACACGACTCGATCACCGTGGATTGCCGGGCGGCCGGCCACTGCCCTATCAAGCACACCGACCTCGACCGCATCCGCCATCGTCTCGAGGTTTCGAGTCATGACCGAGACGCTGTCTGTGCTGTCGTAGCTCAACCAGACGACATAATCACCGGAAACAGCCGGCAGAACGTCTTCCGGCCCATCGGAGACTTCGAATTGCTGGTCGGTGTCGAGGTTCAGTGCCTGGATTGCTCCTTCATCTGACCAGACTACCCATCGACCATCGACGTCAGGCGTGGATTGATGATTGGGACCAGTGGCAATTGGAAATTCCGGACCGTCCGGCAATTCAGCGCCATAAACGTCCGCGACAAACGGAATATCCTCCCGAGTATCACCCCAGACAACCGTCTGACCATCGGTGCGTGGCGATCCCTGATGACCGGGAGCAGGGGAAATCGGGTCCGGTACATCAAGAGCAAATGCTGACGCGATCGGAACTGCCAGGAGTGCGAGGGTTAGTGCGGATATGACACATACACGCAATCGTGAATGAAGCATCAGGTTCTCTCCGACCTTTCAGCAAGTGCATCGAAAGAAAGACGAACCGGCGTTTTGCGGTAAGCACAACCGAACAGTGCACGACCGGCCAGCAGGATTCAGTCAGAGCTGTTTTGAAAGATGCGTCTATCATCGCACAGATTTGTCGTCATGTAAACGCTTGTACCGCCGGGGTCGGGCCGGGCAGCCTCGCGGCCATGTTGTTACGCAGCTGGAGCGGGCTGGCGGGTCATAATCCGGGACGTGACCAGTGCCCCGATGCCCAGGCAGGCGATCATCACCGCCATCGGAACTGCGGTCTCATCCCCGGCGACGCCGGCCAGCGGGGCGACAATGCCGCCAATGCCGAACTGGAGCAGGCCGATAAGCGCGGAAGCAGCACCGGCGGAATCCGGGTAGTTGGCCATCGCCAGCGCGGCCGTGTTCGGGGCGATAAAGCCGATGCTGGAGACGACCACGAACAGTCCGGCGAGGATGCCGTAAAGCCCGAAATCGAGCAGAACAAGGATCAACAGGCTGGCGCCACCGGTCGCCGATCCGATCAATCCGATCGTCATCATTCGGCGAGGTCCAACCCGGCGAACCAGCCGAGCATTGATCTGCGCCATGGTGACGATCCCGAGCGCGTTTACGCCGAACATAAGGCTGTACGCCTGAGGGGAGACATCATAGATGTTCTGAATGACGAAGGACGAACCAGCGATGTAGGCGAACATCGCGCCGAACGCCATACCGGCGGAGAGCCCGTACCCCATAAACAGCCGGTCGGTCAGTAAGACCTTGAATGAGGCAAGCATCGGAGCGATTCCGGCTTCCTGGCGACGCTCTTCCGGATGTGTCTCCGGCAGCCAGAGCAGGACCGCGAGCAACAGAACAAGACTGAAGAGGGCGAGCACCAGAAAGACTCCGTGCCAGGTGGTGAAACGAAGCAATTGCCCGCCGATGATCGGTGCGAGGATCGGCGCCATTCCGTTAACCATCAGCACCAGCGAAAAGAACTGCGCCAGTGCGGAACCGGAATAGAGATCCCGAACGACGGCCCGGGCAAGCACGATCCCCGCCGCACCGGCCATCCCCTGAAAGAAGCGCAGCAGAATCAGGATCTCGACGTTCGGTGCGATCATACACAGGAGCGACATCACTGCGAAGGTTATCAGCCCGATTACCAGCGGCATCCGCCGCCCGGTCACATCGCTCAATGGCCCCGCGAACGCCTGTCCCAGCGCGAGCCCGAGCAAACAGGAGGTCAAAGTCAATTGAATCTGCGAGGCGCTGGTAGAGAGATCCCCGGTCATCTCCGGGAAGGCAGGGAGATACATATCAAGGGACAAGGGACCGAACGCCGAGAGTGAGCCGACAATGAAGATAAGAAGGACAGGGCGCTTGATAATTCCGGACGACGGCGGTGGAGGTAGCATCAGAGCCGCGCTCCCAGTTCCGCTCGCACTCCCGGCATCCGGTCTCCCGTCACGTTGCGTCGAATAGCCGGAGTGATTATAGGGGAGAATGAGGCAAAGGGAGAGAAACTGCCTCGCAGGCAGGTTTCAGCATGATGAATTGGCGGCCCCGGCTAGCAGCATCCGGACACCGGCGCTCTCATCGAACCTCTTCGTACCGGTGTCCGCTCAATTCGATTTTCGATCTAACTCAGGCGGCTGATCGCTCCACCTGCTCATCTGGCAAGGCACGCTCGGCTGTTTCGGCGGTGATCTCTTCTTCCACCACATGGATTCCACGGTAGACCAGTGCGCCAAGTGCCCCGCCGATCAACGGGCCGACGATAAACAACCAGAGCTGGGTCATCGCCCAGCCACCAACGAAGATTGCCGGGCCGATGCTCCGCGCCGGATTGACCGACGTGTTCGTTACCGGGATGCTCACGAGATGAATGAGTACCAGCGCCAACCCGATCGCCACTCCGGCGAAGCCGACCGGTGAGGACCGGTGGGTCGCCCCGAGCACAACCAGAACGAGCAACGCCGTGAGCGCGATCTCGGACGAAAGACCGGCCAGCAACCCGAATCCGGCGGGTGAGTTGTCGCCGTAGCCGTTCGCGCCCAGACCCGCTGTCGAAGGGTCATAGCCACCCGGTGCCCCTGCTGCAATGATCCAGATCAGTCCGGCAGCGAGCGTCGCGCCGACGACCTGGGCAACCACGTAGCCGCCCGCCAGTCTCGGCTCGATCTTACGCGTTAACAACAGTCCGAGGGTTACCGCAGGGTTCACATGGCAGCCGGAGACCGGTCCGATAACGTAGACCATCGCCAGCAACGCAAGTCCGAACGCAAGAGCAACTCCGAGCGCCCCCACGAATTCTCCAGCAAGGACTGCGGTGCCAACCCCGCCAAGCACGAGCACGAATGTGCCCACGAGTTCCGCGACATACTTCCGTGACTCCCCGCTCATGGGTGTTCCTTTCTCGGTGTTGTGCCTGCAATCGCGCTCAGTAGTAAGTGAACGCATAACGCGAGCGCGTTGACTTAGACGAATCGGCGCGCCCACTCACCCTTGAATTCATGCAGAGCCGAGCGCCGAGACGGCGTCTCGAACAACTGCATATGCCTCTGAAAAGAGTCTCGGAGTCCTGGAGTTACGGCCGCCTGATGCATGTCATACTATGGCGAGAGAGGCGGCAATCCGACGAATCGAGGGAGACCAAATGCGCATCGCCATCGGTCAGATCATGCACGAGACGAATACCATGTTCGGCCCACCAACTCCGGTGGAGGAGTTCCAGCGACAAGGGTGGGACACCGGCACCGAGATCTTCGATGAAGATACCGGCGTTCGCTCCTACCTTGGCGGAATGATCGACGCCGGCGAGCGTCACAACGTGGAAATCGTCCCGACATTCTCGGCCAATGCGCATCCGTCCGGAACGATCGAACGCGCAGCCTTCGACACCATGCTGAACAACCTGCTGGACGGCATTCGCAACGCGGGCGAGATCGATGCCGTGTGTGTCTCGCTTCATGGTGCAGGATCTGCCGAGGGAATCGACGACATCGAGGGGACGATCCTGCAGGCAATCCGGGAGCAAATCGGACCGGATAAGCCGCTGATCGCAACCCTCGACCTGCATTGCCATTCGACCGATCTAATGATCGAAAACGCGACCGCATTGCTGACGGTGCATGAGTACCCGCACGTCGATTCCTACGAACGCGGCTACGAGGCGATCGAACTGGCGGTGCGAACGATTACGGGCACGGTGAATCCTGTGATGCACCTGACGAGACTGCCAATGGCGATCGCCCCGATCACCAGTTTCCACGGCCCGGCCCGCAAGGTGAACGAGCGCTGCTGGGAGTGGGAAGAGAAGGGTTTGCTTGACGTAACGTTTGTACATGGGTATCCCCACACTGACGTTCCGATCATCTCGGCCAGTGTGATCGCCGTGGCGGATGGTGACCCTGAGTTTGCGAAACAGGCCTCGGAAGACGTCGCAAACATGATCTGGGAGATGCGGGAGGAGTTCCGGACCGAGCTACCGCAGCCAGCCGCGGCCATCACGGACGCTCTGACCCATGAGGGGCAGCCGGTCGTCATCGCCGAGGTCTCGGACAACCCGGGTGGCGGATCACCGGGCAGCGGAACCCATCTCCTGCGGGCGATGATTGAAGCGAACCTCGAGAACGCCGCATTCGGCTTCGTCTACGACCCGGAAACAGCCGAGCAGGCCCACGATGCCGGGGTCGGAGCAACGATCGAGGTATCGATCGGCGGCAAGATCGACCCGGATCATCTCGGCGAAGCCCTCAAGGCGAAGGCGTACGTCAAAGCGGTGACCGATGGCCGTTACATCACCACGTCTCCGATGGGGCAGGGTGGCCAGCGCGACCTCGGCAAGATGGCCCGACTGGTCGTCGGCGGCGTAGACGTCCTGGTCGGTTCAGAGAGTCATCAGACAATCGACACCGGCCCGTTCCTGCTGCACGGCATTTCCGTTGAACGCTACAAGGTCGTGGGACTCAAATCACAGAACCACTTCCGGGCCGGCTACGAGCCGATCGCTGCGAAAATCATCCGGACCGACCCACCAGGCTGGACAACCTCCAACCTCAAGCAACTCAACTACCAGCGCATCTCCCGACCCATCTGGCCGCTGGATGAGGGGGTTGAGCGAGGGTAGGGAGCGAAAT
>SLMJ01000136.1 GCA_007133615.1 Thermomicrobiaceae bacterium
AGACGAGATCCCTCGACAAGCTCGGGATGACGTGTGGGGCGGCTCGGGATGACGTGTGGGGCGGCTCGTGATGACGTGTGGGGGTTCGGGAGGACGCGACGTGATCATGGATGACCCTTGGGCGACCCGGGACGACTTCGTCCGGAGAGCCCCCGTCCACGCCGTGAACCTAGTCCCTGATCTGCCCTTGCACCCGGAACGGATGAAAGATGAACAACACTCGCGGAGCCTCGTCCAGCCCTGCGACGAACTCGCTGGCGCGATCGCCGATGTAGCGGCTGGCGATGTGGAAAAGGTCGTCCCGCGCAGCCTGGTCATCGTGGACAACCTCGCACTCGCAGCGAAGCTCAACGTAGCTATAGCCGGACTCCGGATCGTCTACAACGATCGTTGAACGAGGATCACGATCAAGGTTTTTCGACTTCGCGGCGCTTGCCGGAGCGATCATCCGGATCGTATCGTCCACCCTGCGGTACCACATGACCGTCGCCTGGGGATGGCCATCCGGCATCAGGGTCACGAGCTTGGCGAACGCGGGTTTGTCCAGCAGCCCTCGTTGCTTGTCATTCAGCATGGTCGTTGCTCCCTTCCTCAATGTCTGAAGCACTGGTGTCGTTGTCTGTCTCCGGCGCCCGGTTCCGAACGAGATTGACTGCGATTGCCGAAACGATCATAAGCGAGGCAAGGATCAGAATTGCCGGGCGGAAGTCTCCGAAGAACCCGTGCAGCGCGGCGAGCGGCAATGGTCCGATCGCCGAGTACGCGATGTTCGTCATCGACCCGGCCCCCTGCACCTTACCCAGGCCATGCCGGCCGTAGAAGTAGGCCCAGGTGGTGTTCATGATGATCATCTGGATGCCCTGGAACAGGCCCATCAACCCGGCATAGATGAATCCGAGCACCGGGTTCGACACGAACACCAGCACGATTGCGGCGATGACGAACAGACCGGCGTTTGCGGTGTATACCCGGATCGGATTGAACTTGTCGACCAGGTACCCGCCCAGAAAGCTCGCGCCGGTAGCGGTGAGCGCAAACGGTACAAAGAGCCCGGCAGCCAGGCTTGCCGAGAGGCCGAAATCGGTCAGGATCGAGATCTGATGGAACACATACGCTGTTCCGACCATCGACGGCACGCCGATCGACATCGCAACCACCCAGAAGAACAGTGTTTTCAATGCGTTTGCTGTCCCCGGTGGGGTCCCGGCTTCGGCCGCACGGCGTTCCGATTCGGGGATCTCGTCAGCGCCGTCCGGGTATGCGCCGATGTCTTCCGGTCGATTTCGTACGACGAAGATTGCCAGCGGCAGGATCAGCACCCAGACGAAGACGCCTAGAATCATATACGTCTCCCGCCAGCTGAACATGTTGATCAACTGTTGAGAGATGGTTGGGAAGGCAGCGTTGGAGAGTGCTCCGCCGATTCCCATGATGGCCATTGCCCGGCCACGGTAATTGACGAACCACTGAGCTACCAGCAGTGTCCCGTTGACCGGCATCGAGCCCTGACCGAGCGCTCGCAGCGCCGCGAACGCAAAGAAAAACGCGATCGGCCCGACAGCGAAGGCCATCCCGAAGCAGGCCAGTCCGAGCCCGGTTGCGGCGAACAGCAGCATCATCCGGGCGCCGTACTTGTCTGCCAGCCGCCCGACAAGAAACACCATCAGCGCGCTCAGGCCGGTGCCCACAGCGTACAGCCCGGAAATCTCGGTACGCGAGAATCCGGTGTCTTCAATCAATGGATCAATGAATACTGAGAATCCGTATGACTGCCCGGGACCAGAGGCAAACGCGACTAGCGCAGCAACTCCGACAATCCACCAGCCATAGAATGGTTTCAGTCGCCGGCCGCGCCGTGGTCGCTGCGCCGGAGCATCTTCCTGTGAGGAAATTTTGCGTGCCTCTTCCTGAACGCGCTGTTCTAAACGCTCCCTCGCGCTCTGAACCCGCCCTATAGGCTACCATCAAGACATGCATGACGTGATGCTTCTGTTCGAACCAGCAACACTTGTATCGCTCGCTGCCATTCTGGCAGTTGGATGGTGGGTGTTCACGATCGTCCGACGTATGGTCTGGAGAGCACGAGCGAGTGCAGACGCGGATGCGCTGCGGTCACGATTGCTAAACGAGATTCCGTCCGAGTTGCGCTTTCGGGTCTATGAGCGGGATCAACACACCTGTCAGTCGTGTGCCACGACGTCTGACCTCATCGTCGATTTTGTGGATGAGGTCCCTGACCACGAACCCGTCCGGTTGCAGGATCTGGTCACTCGTTGCGCCCGGTGTGCAGCGATCGAGCGCCATTCAGGTATGATGCGGGAGTCGATGGACGCCTGATCGCAGCGGTTGGAGCTTCCGAGTATGGATCCGGTTATCGTCGTCGTTGCGTTCGCTCCACTTCTGCTGCTGATCTGGCTGCTGGTGCGGTATGCAAGGCGTATTCAGCTGGATGTCGTTGACAGCGACGCGCGCGCAGAACTGCTGGGGAACCTGAACCCGGCCCTCGTCCGGTTCGCGCTCGAGCGGGATCGCCACACCTGTCGAACCTGCGGGGGAACGACGAATGTCGGTGTCGACTTTGCTGGAGAGACGCCGGAGGACGACGCGGAGATCACGGCCGACGATCTGGAAGCCCGCTGCACGCAGTGCTATCTGACCCAGTGGCAGACGCTGCGTGACCAGTCAACATCCACGTCCGACGATCAGGATCAGCGCGAACGTGTGTGACAGGATCGAACGTCAAAGCGTCTTAACGCCAGGATAGTGGGCGCGATCAGAGCACAACGCCGAAAGGTTCAACACCAGGATGAGTGAGGATCAACCGGAAGGCTATGTCCCGACGCAAGACGAGCGAACGCTTGCCTGCATCACGCATTTGACCGTGTTCGTTTCGTCGATTGGATTTCTGATCGCGATCGGGCTCTGGATCTACCTGCACACCCGGCGAACCTACCCATATGCCGCGTTTCAGGCCGGGCAGGCGGTGCTTTATCAACTCGTCGTGATGTTCCTGACGTTCCTGGTCCTCGGCTTTGTGTTGATCTTCTTCTTCGGGGCGGCCGGGCTCGGTCTGGCGGCGGGTTCAGCGGGCGGAGAAGCCGCGTTTGGCGTTGTGATGGTGATGTCGGTTCTGGTGTTCATGGCGATCATCGTCATCCTGACGCTGGCGTTCTACATTTACGCCGTCTTTGCCGCGGTCCGTTCCTATCAGGCGCGGCCATTCCGTATACCGGTGGTTTCCTCGCTGGCCGATCTGATCAGCCCGATGCCTGACCTCAAGCGGGAGCCGAGGCAATGACGTCAGGGCAGGGATTTCGCACGAGCGACATCCGCCGGAAGATGGATGTCTATACGCTCGATGGTGTCCATCTGGGAACGGTTACACGGGTATTTCCCGGCGATATCAGTGCGCCGGTTGCCGGTTCCGGGCTTGCGGGAACTGCCGGGGCCCGTGAGTTTGACGGTGAAGCGATAGGCCCTGCTCCGACTCGATCGGTCGGCAACCCCGGCCCGGGGACACAGTCTCCGGAAAATGCGTACGGCACCCGGGCACACTCGGGCGATGGGCTCGGCAACGGGGAGATCGAAATAGCGACAATCGCTGGCTTGTTTGGTCGCCGGCGATTGCCGCTCTCCGAGGTTCAGACTGTTGCGCTGGAACGGGTTGTCCTCCGACAGCCGGCAAGCGCATATGAGGACATTGGTTAGGGGCGGACCCGGCGTCCGCCGCCCAACCTACGGCCAGGCCACCCCATCATCCAGTGGCCAGATCGGCCGTTCCAGACGCTTGTAGTTAAACGTCGAGAGGTCTGCGGAGACGAGTCCTGGTGTATCCGCCCGGATGATTTTGTGCGCGATCGGGGCGAATCCGGCCCGGAAGTGGTTGCTGGACTTGATCGCCACGTACTTGTAACGCGTCACATCGATCCCGTGTAGCCGGAAGACCTCATCGTCCAGTGTCTGCGTCCGGATCGTCGAAACGATCACGTCGATTCCGTCGATGACCAGGCGAGCCATTTTGCCGAGATCGACCCGTCGGCCACGACCCATCGGCGACTGCTGGATGAATTTCCCGTCCGTCAGGCATTTGACGTAGGCCTCTGCTTCGATCGGTTCACCGTGCAGCGGTTCCTTCTTACCACCGAGCTTGACCCGGATCGTTGCGCCAACGCCGGCATCGTGCGCCTGAGCGACAGTCTCGGGATCGTGAATGAAGCCGAAGCAGGCGTCTTCGAGCTTGGCCTCGATCATCGCCCGGAGCAAGTGGGTTCCATCGCCGGGACCACCACCGCCGGGGTTGTCTGCCTTTTCGTTAATCACCACCGGACGGCCTTCATCTTCCCGGGCCATCTCGAAGACCTTTTCCGGCGGGTTGATTGGTGGGCGGAACTCCTCGCGGCGGGCCCAGATCGTCCCGGCGACGTCCTCGCTGATCTGCTTTGCCTTTTCCGGGTCGCCATTGGTCATTGCGAGAACGCTAACCCCGACCCGTGGAATGTCTGCCGGGGCGAACCCGTGGAAGAAGGTGCAATCAACGACGTTGTCCTGTTTCTCCCACTCCCAGCAGATCTCATTGATGTCCTTCGCGGGGCTGAGGTCCGTGGTCGTGGAAGGGAGCATCATCGGCAGATGCGTCAGATGCATTGCCGGTTTGAGGTTGCCGTTGATGATCTCCAGCAGCGCCTCGACCGCCTCATCTCCCCGGTCGTAGGAGTCGGTATGCGGGTAGAGATTCACCCCGAAGAGCGCGTCTGCGTTATCCAGCGATTCCTGGAAGATATTGCCGTGCAGATCGAGCGTTACGACGATCGGCATCTCCGGCCCGAAGTGGTTTCGGACCCGGGTGATTACGTGGCTCTCGATGTCGTCGATACCTTCAGCGACACCAGCACCATGAAGATTCAGAACGATGCCGTCCAGTTTTCCGGCTTTGTCCATCTCCTGAATGAGCAGGTTCTCCATCTCATCGAAGGCCTCCCGGGCAATCATCGCGGAAGGAGTGGCACTGGCGTAGAAGGTGGGGATGAGTTCGATCCCGTGTCGATCGCAGGCATCGATGACGCCGCCCTGATAACTGCGGACACCCTTGTTCTGATCGATTATCTCCTGGCCGACTCCCCACTCGCGTTCCTGAAAGCCGTCCAGGCCGGTCTTGCCGCTGCAGAACGTGTTGGTTTCGTGGCTGATACCGCCCATGGCGATGCGCATAGCGAAGTCCCTTTCGAGGTGCTGCCGGTTCGATTCACTCTCTGGACATGCTACCAGTACGCGACGGGAGGGCAATAGCGGGACTGGAGGACCGTTGGGTAACCGGATATACTACCG
>SLMJ01000109.1 GCA_007133615.1 Thermomicrobiaceae bacterium
GGTGAGCCCGATAAACAGCGATGCAACCAGTATGAAGATCAGCATAGTCAGGCCGTCGAAGAGGCGTTCCACAGCGATCGTCGCCAGAATCGAGGTCTTACGCATCCCGGTGCGTGTTGAGAGGACGTAGGAACGCACCAGCTCGCCGGCTCGAAGCGGGAGGACGTTGTTGGCCATGTACCCGATCACGACCACAGAGAACAGGAAGGGAGTCGAGAGCCGGTTGACTCCCCGAAGCACCCAGGCCCATCGGAAAGCGCGCAGGTAGACACCGATGAAATACAGGCCGACCGCCGGGATAACGTACCAGTAGTTGGCCTGGCGCAGGGCACTGGCGATCTCGTCGAAATCCTGCCCGCGGAAGGCGAGATACAAAAAGACGGCGCTGATCAGCAACCCGATCCAGAAACGGGGGCTACGCATGCCATCTATCCATCACACCACTCCGCCCGGTAGAGACTAAGCGGGCCATCGGTCAGCACGTGCTCCGCATCACCATACCCGAGATCGAACGGATCCGGTCCGGTCGGGATCATGATGTAGCAGACATCTTCGGGCGCGTCCGGGATATCCCAGTAATCGAGCATCCCCTCACCATAGACCGTGTGCGACTCGCGCTGGAGAATCGCCGCCAGCATCCCGAAGAGTGGCAGGTCTTCCTGAAACAGAGGTAAATCGACCGCTTCCCCGTTTGGCACCTCTTCGACCAACCGCCACATCCAGGGATCGGGCTCGAGCGTCCAGACGAAATCCGGATAGCCGACCTGTTGCTCAAGTTCAGGAATCTCAGAGACCGCCTGCAAGACCGGGTCGTTCTCAGGCGTTATAAACGGATCGGCGTGATAGACGACCGCCTCGACGCCCATCCCCTGCAACAGTTCGACCGAGTTCCCTTCCGGGAACTGGTCCATACGATCACGGAAGATGTAGTACGAAGGCGGGGCGATCGCGCTGTAGCCATTGACGACCTCCGCCCAGTGCATGGTGGACCAGAAATTCGGCCAGGCCGACGCGACATCACCCTCACCCATCGGCAGCTCGATCGCGACCGGCTGGTGCTCGGCGAGGTACTCGTAATCCGGCCGATCGATCTGCTCCAGTGACGTCGGCAATGGATCCGGCAGGTCCATATCGTGTGAATACTCCGCCGCCATCACCGCCACCAGCAGGACGCCTACGCCGGTCACCGCGATCTGCTGCTGGCGGAGATCAGGTAACCGCAGCCGTACCTGCTGGATGATCAGCGCGACACCCATGCCTGCCAGGCCAACCAGTCCGAGCGTCACCAGATGTCCACCAAAACGAGCAGCCACCCGAATTGCCTGGAATCCAGGTATGAGTTCGTAGAAGAGCACGTATGGGTTGGTGAACTCCCGCCCGAACAGCGTGAAGACCACTCCGAAACTCAGCAGGAACGAAAACGCAGTCAACGCGGCGAGCATCCAGCGCTCCCAGCGCAACCGGGTATAGAACAGCCCGACAATTGCCAGCGCCACGAGCAGGAATCCGGGGAAGAGATCCTGCTCCAGATGGCGATGGTAGTTCTCCCCGAGCCAGTCGCCGTAGAGGCGGTTGTGCGGGTGAACCGCAAGGTAATCGCTTCGCTCAGCGCTCCAGAGTTTGACATCAGATTGCGTTCTGACGATTCCGAGGTCCTCACTGACCACCTGATAGGGCCAGAGGGTGGGAACCAGAAGAACCGCGGCGAAGGCACAGATCCCGACGATCTTCACCAGCATAACCAGTGATTCCCGGGAGTGGTCCCGAATCAACCAGGCAATGAACAGCACCAGCAGGAGAATCCCGGCAAAGTACAGAAAGTAGACGCCGGAGAGCCCCTGAATGAACAGCGCAGCACCCAGCACGATCGCCCACCTGATCGAACGCTGGAGCAGTGCCCGGCGGGCAGCGAGCAGGATCAACGGCAGGTACTGGGCGGTCAGGATGTTGAGATGCTCGATGTGCGCCATCCGGTTGGGGATGAACGCGTAGGCAAAACCGGCCACGATCCCGGCAACGCGATTTCCCGTCAGGTCATAGACCAGCAGGTAGGTGAAGAACCCGGTGAGCGTCAGCGCAATGAACCGGGATATGTTGTCGACCAGAATCGGGTTATCGGTCAGCCACTGTATCGGGGCGATGAACAACGTCTGTCCGAAGAGATGATCCGAATAGGCAAGCGTGTTGCGGTAGGGATAGAGGACGTTCGCATTGAAGACATCCAGTGGGTTGGATGTCCAGGCGTGGACATTCCAGGCCATCGTCCAGGCCTGGAACACCGGATCGCCCCAACTTACCAGCGTATCCGTCATGTGCCGGGCGAGTGGCCAGGTCATCGCCAGCGTGAAGAGCAGAAACAGACCGAGCACCCAGAGATGGCTCCAGGGACTCTGCCGCCACCAATCGGCATCGGCAGGTCGCTCGATCACATCTTCCCCGTGTTCGGTTTTGTTTCTGATGCTCTCCCCGGACACCTGTTTCTCTCCCGGTTTCCCACCCTGACCGGAGAAATGGTAGCAATTCCAGTTAGCCGGGTGACCGGTGACCGCCGAATTGCCCGGAAATCCCACCCGAATGGATGTGGTGCAGCGAACAGCAGTTCGTTATCCTCAATTCGGCTCGTTCATACACGAGAGGTCTGCTGAGTGCGGATGCTGGGATGGATCGAGGACCGCACAATCCGGATTCCGGCGAACGGTAAACCGGAAGGGCTCACCCGCCTGAAATGGCTGGCGATTCTTGCACCATTGCTGTTTCTGGTGTTGCTGGAGCTTGTCCGACAATTCCTGCTGCCGATGTTCGTCGACGGCTGGATGACATACGCGATCCTGCTGGTGATCGTGTTCATCGGCATCTATCTCTTCGCCGAGACCCTCTTTCAAGTGATTGGCCGGATGCAGGAGCAGCTGGCCCAGCAGAACCGTGAGCTCTGGCTGCTGCACCAGGCCGGGCTTGATATCACCAGCGCACTCGAGCTCGAAGTTGTGCTCCAGAAGGTGGTTGATCAGGCCCGTGAGCTGGTCGGTGCGCGGTACGGTGCATTGTCGCTGGTTGAAGAAAACGGCGGAATCCAGGCATTCCTTACCTCTGGGATCACCCGGGAGCAGCGCGAGAGAATCGGGCCGATTCCGGAAGGACACGGACTGCTCGGGCTGGTTCTGAATCAGGGTGAACGGCTCAGACTGGACGACCTCACCACTCACCCGGATTCAATAGGCTTTCCAGCGCATCATCCGGAGATGAAGAGCCTGCTGGCAGTACCGATTCTGGTGCAGGATAACGTCGTCGGGAATCTCTACTTGACCGAGAAGATCGAAGGCAGTTCCTTCACCGGTTCTGATGAAGATACGCTGGAGCGCTTCGCCACACAGGCTGCGCTTGCGATCGACAACGCCCGGCTGCATCGACAGGTGCAGGCAATGGCGATCACTGAAGAGCGGGAGCGCATTGCCCGGGAGATGCACGACAGCCTGGCCCAGCTTCTAGGTTATGTCAATACCAAGGCCCAGGCAGCCGATCAGTTTCTACAGAACGGCAACACCGAGCGTGGTCGCGAACATCTGCAGCAACTATCGCAAGCAGCGCGGGAGGCCTACAGTGATGTGCGCGAAGGCATTCTCGGGTTGCGGACCGCCAGTGAGCTCGAACAGGGTGTGATCGAGGCGATCGGCAACTTCATCGAACGCTGGCAGGACCAGACCGGGCTGCAGGTTGAGTTCAGTGTGGATTATTCCGGACGAGCCGCGGATGCGCTATCCGCAATCAGCGAACTACAATTACTGCGGATCGTGCAGGAGGCATTGTCGAATGTCCGCAAGCATTCGGGTGCGAGCCGGGCATGGGTCGAGTTGCATGAGCAGGATGACGGGGTCCTGATTCGAATCGCTGATAACGGAACGGGCTTCGACCCGGGCCAGGTCGAGCGCCGGTCGATCCCGCGATTTGGCCTCTCGATTATGCAGGAGCGTGCCGACGCAGTGGGTGGCTGGCTGAAGATCGAGTCCCAACGCGGTTCCGGGACGACTGTGACCGGTTTCATCCCGGCACAGGTGCGGGCAAGTCAGGTAACAGGAGACACTGGTGAGAGTACTCATAGCTGACGACCATCTGCTTTTTCGAGACGGGCTGAAAAGCCTGCTCGAGGCGCGCGGGGTGGAAGTCGTCGCCGAAGCGCAGAATGGCAAGCAGGCAGTCGAGATGGCCCGCTATTTCAAGCCGGACATTGTGCTGATGGATCTCACTATGCCGGAGATGGGTGGGCTCGATGCGACCCGCGTCCTGACCGCGGATGAGTCCGACACCCGGGTCGTCGTTGTGACGGCATCTGAGGATGATGCCGATCTGTTCGAGGCGATCAAATCCGGGGCGCAGGGGTTCATTCCCAAGAACCTCGAGGCGAGCCAGTTCTTCGAACTGCTGGATGGAGTCACCCGCGGCGAACCAGCGCTTACACCCGGACTCGCCCGTAAGGTCCTTCGAGAATTCGCCAAGCCGGAAGAGCCAAAAGCCGAGCGCAACGCCACTGAGTTGACCGAGCGCGAACGGGAAGTACTGGAGCTTCTGGTTCAGGGCATCACCAGTAACAAGGAACTCGCCGAGCGGCTGGTCGTCAGCGAGAACACGGTGAAATATCACCTGCGGAACATCCTGGACAAGCTCCACGTCCAGAACCGCGCCCAGGTCATCGCCTACGCCCTCCGCCACCGCCTGGTGGATCCGCCGGAGTAGGGCAGCTCGCCCAAATCTGTTGTCAGATCGAAACCGCACCTGATCGACTGACTATCCGCTGCACGGCTTCGGGCGTGTAAACCGTCGACGGGGCGATTGCGTGGGAGGTGGCGCCGATGCGCATGCGGGCGACGTCGGTATCCTCGTGCGTCAGTGCCTGGAACGCATCCCACACATCTTCATCGAGTTGTGCCTGAAGCCGGTTGGTTGTGAAGTCGTACATCGGCTTTAGATCGGCATCACGACGCTGATGATAATCGCGACCCGCTTCAGATTCGTCCTTCTCGCCACTGAACCAGGCATCGAGTTCTTCACTCAGGATCACCGCACTGCGGACGGCGTCGCCCATGCCCTGGATCGTATGCGGGTCTTTGTGGCAGCCGGCATCGCCGACAAGCGCCCAACCCGGTCCGGCAGGTGTTCGAAGGAAGTTCGGCAGGTCTCCAGTGCCCACGATCGAACCTTCCAGATCGGCATCACCGAGCCGATCCATCACCTCAGGCAGCGTTTGCAGGCCCTTGAAGTAGTTACCCCGATGATCTTCGCGGAACGCATCGAACCGGTCCCGCTGGACTCCGAACCCGAC
>SLMJ01000164.1 GCA_007133615.1 Thermomicrobiaceae bacterium
CACTCTACATAACTCCTGGCTATCAGTTCAATCTGGTGGATGCCCTGCTTACCAATTTTCACCTGCCGAAATCCACGTTATTGTTACTTGTGAGTGCGTTTGCGGGGCGGGAACTGGTCTTGCGATCATACGCCGAGGCGATCGAGCATCGATATCGCTTCTACAGTTTTGGTGACGCAATGCTTATTGTGTGACACATTGAAAACAATCGAGCCGAACGCCATTTCAATTCCGTAACGTCGCGGAGAATCGAACGAACAGGGTGGTATTTTTAGAGAAAGAGCAGAACGCGCGCTCGGTCAGGGTTGGGGCAACGACGCCCGCTCGAAAGACGGCAGTTCGTCTGGCCGGTTGCTTGAGATAGTTCAACGCTCGCAATGGCGCGATCGAATTGAACTGCGCAGACGATTGAACCCAGAGCGGTGTCAGGAGGAACAATGGCCACGTCAGAGCGACAGAGGACGTCGAATCCACTTGAAGTTCACGGCATTACCAATCCAGGAACAGTTCACTGGACACTCAATGCCGCGCATCTCTACGAACATAGCGTTGAACGGGACGAAGCCGTCATTGCCGAGCACGGCCCACTCGTCGCCAGTACCGGGAAATTCACCGGGCGAACTCCAAAGGACAAATACATCGTTGACGAGCCGTCGTCCCGCGACCATATCTGGTGGGAGGGCAACAAATCGATCACGCCTGATCAATTCGACCAGCTCCACAAACTCGTGACCAATCACGTTGATGGCAAAGAACTTTACGTTCAGGATTGCCTGGTTGGGGCCGATCCTCGTTATCAATTGAAAGTCCGCATCATCACCGAGAAGGCGTGGCACAACCTCTTCGTACGGAATATGTTCATCCGCAAGGAGCCCGGCTCGATTCACGATGGTGCTCCGGACTTCACGGTTATCGATGTGCCCTCCTGCATGGCGGATGCTGATTCACTGGGGCTCCGTAGCCCGCAGTTCATAGCAATGAGCTTCGAGAAGAAGCTGGTATTGATCGGCGGAACCGAGTACGGCGGGGAGATGAAGAAGTCGATCTTCTCGGTGATGCACTACGAACTCCCGCTTCAGAACGTCTTCTCCATGCACTGCTCTGCCAACGTTGGCGACGACGGTGACACCGCACTGTTTTTCGGACTCTCCGGCACAGGAAAGACCACGTTGTCAACTGATCCTGATCGGAAATTAATCGGCGACGATGAACACGGCTGGAGCGATCGGGGCATCTTCAACTTTGAAGGTGGTTGCTACGCGAAGATGATCAACCTGTCTGCCGAGTCGGAGCCCGAGATCTATCAGACGACCCGGATGTTTGGCACCGTGCTTGAAAACGTGGTCATGGACCCGGTCAGCCGGCGACTCGATCTGGACGACGACTCGCTCACCGAAAACACCCGTGGCGCGTATCCGCTGGAGTCTCTGCCGAACGTTGCAGAGAACAGTGTCGGTGATCACCCGACGGCCGTGATCTTCCTGACTGCCGACGCATTCGGCGTATTGCCGCCGATTTCGATTCTTTCGCCGGAACAGGCGATGTATCATTTCCTGTCCGGGTACACCGCGAAGGTCGCCGGTACGGAGGTCGGCCTCACTGAGCCTCAGGCAACGTTCAGCACCTGCTTCGGCGCGCCGTTCCTGACGCATCGACCGACCGTGTACGCGAATCTGTTGCGAGACCGCCTGAAGACCCACGGTTCGCGTGTCTATCTGGTCAACACTGGCTGGCTTGGTGGACCGGCCGGGCAGAGCGACCGGGTGCCGATCAAGTTCACACGGTCGATGATCAACGCTGCGCTGAGCAAGGAACTCCGCGAGGTTCCGACCAGCACTGATCCGGTCTTCGGTTTCGAAGTTCCGGATACGTGCCCGGGCGTGCCGGACGACGTGCTCAAGCCTCGTGACGCCTGGGATGACAAGGAGGCCTATGACCGGCAGGCCGAGAAGCTCGCCCGGATGTTCAAGGAGAACTTCGAGAAGTTCAAGCACCTGACGGACGAAGATCTCGAGCAGTACGGTCCGCGGGTCTCCTGATCGTTGACAGTGTATGATTTCCGCTGCGCGTCAATGGGCGTAGCAGAAAGGAACACCGCTGAATGACATTGAAGCATTCCCGGGGAACCGGGCGTTGGCTGGCCGTACTTGCGGCACTTCTCCTGATAGTTGCCGCCTGTGGCGATGATGATGCGGTCAGCAATGCTGACGATGTTGCCGACGACACGGCCGTCGGGGAGGTTGCCGGTTCCGAGGCGGACGCGACCGCAACACCGGAGCTCGAGCCGACCCAACCCCCCGGCGCAGCGGACGAAATTGACGAACCTGAAGGGGAAGAGGACCAGGTGCAACAGCCCTCACAGCAATGGAACCAGCCGCCGGAAATGCAGCTGGAGGATGGCGCAGATTATCAGGCCGTGCTCTCCACGAATCGCGGCGATATAACCGTCAATCTGTTTCAGGACGAAGTACCGAACACGGTGAACAACTTCGTCTTTCTCTCGGAACAGAACTTCTATGAAAACGTACCGTTCCACCGTGTCATCAATGGATTCATGATCCAGACCGGAGACCCTACAGGTACTGGAGCGGGCGGACCGGGCTATCGTTTCGAAGACGAAGACGTCACCCGTGACTACACGCCGGGTATCGTCGCGATGGCCAATGCCGGACCAAACACCAACGGCTCTCAGTTCTTCATCGTCCACGGTGATCTCCGCGGACAGCTGCCGCCGAACTACACGATCTTCGGGGAGGTCACGGACGGCATGAACGTGGTGGATGAGATCGCCAATGTGCCGGTTCAGCAGAGCCGGACGGGTGAAATGTCCAGCCCGACCGAAGACGTCTACATCCAGTCAGTCGCCATCAATAAGTAACCGGGAGACGTGAACCATGTTCCATCGTCGGATTCACGTCGTTCGACATGGCGTCACCATCTGGAATCGAGAACGACGCTTTCAGGGGCACACCGATGTGCCCCTGAGTGCTGAGGGCGAACAACAGGCGGAACGCACGGCCGAACGATTGTCCGAATTGCCGATAACCTCATGCTTTGCCAGTGATCTGGCCAGGGCGTTCGAGACCGCGAGGCCGATCGCGTCGAAGCTCGGGATCGACGCGCACCCCGTCTACGACCTTCGCGAGGCCAACAAAGGCCAGCTCGAAGGCAAGTATCGTGACCCCGATACCGGGATGCTCGGCGATGAATCGCACTATCACGATGAAAATGACATCGACGCCCGTCCGCCTGGCGGGGAGAGCATGATCGACCTCGGCGATCGGGTTCGGCGGTTTATGCAGGATCTGTCCCGACACGATCCGGAACTTCCCCCGGGCGATATCCTGCTTGTCTCTCACGGTGGGACGATGCGGGCGTTGACCGCTGTGATGCTCGAGTTGCCGATGCCCGCGGCTCGTTCATTCCACTTCGACAACTGCAGTGTGACCACGGTTCAGTTCCGCGGTGATCTGCCACCGCTGCTACTGCGGTTCAATGACACCGGACACCTCAGTGAGAATGGGAGCTACGGGAGCTAGGGCTTTCGTCGAACTGGCTGCATCAACTCATCCAGGGCCGACAGAAATCGCTGGATATCCTCGCGGCTGGTGTAGTGCGCGCAGGAGATTCGCACACCACTTGGAATCTGGACACGCCGCTGGATGATCTGGTGATCCTGCCAGAGTCGCTCGCTGAGCTCGACTCCATCCCAACCATCTGCCGAGAATGAAACGATGCCGCAGCTGCGTTCCCAGCTCATTGGAGTGTGTAGAGAAATGCCTGGACGCTCTGCGAGGTCAGACTTGAGTTCGGTGCTGATCTCTGCAACGTGTTGCTGAATGGCAGTCCAGCCGATGCCGGCCAGTTGATCGACCGCGTCTTCAACCGCACCGTAGAGGTGCCAGTTGCGAGTTCCGAACTCGAAACGCTGGGCATCCGCTCGAAATCCCCACTCATTGACAATGGCATCCTTAAGGAATTTTGATCGGTCGAATCGAGGATCGACTGATCCATCTCCGGCGTAGGGCGGCGTCAGCAAATTGGTGCGATCTCGCCTGATATAGATGAACCCGGTTCCCTTCGGACCGCACAACCATTTGTGGCCGTTCCCGGTCATGAAATCGCACCCGATTTCCCGCACGTCAACCGGAAACTGAGCCACTGACTGAGCGCCATCGACCAGCGTCAGTACCCCGTGCTCTCGACAGATCCGGCAGATCTCGGCGATTGGAAGTCGCTGACCAGATTCACACGAGACGTGGCTGATAACGGCGAGATGGATGCGATTCGTGCTCAGCAACTCCCGTAATTGGGCAAGCATTGCCTCATCATCGTCCACGATCTCAAGCATGTGGATATCTGAGTTCGTCTGCCGGCTTGCGAGGGTCATTGGAAGCAATACCGCCGGGTGCTCCTGGTCTGTGGTGAGGAGGGCGGCGCCATCGGGCAGATCCAGCCCGGCGAGCACGTAGTTCACCCCGTCGGACGCGTTGCGATTCAGGGCGATCTCGTCAGGATCGGCGTTGATGAGATTGGCGAATGACGTTCGCGCTCGTTCGTAGCCCGCTCGTGCGTCGGGTTCGCCGACATGTCCTGCCCGCTCATACGCCGCGAGGTTCTCCAGGTGTCGGGCGAGCACCGACTCGCTCATCAGGCCGACCGTGCCGGTGTTCAGATAGGTCAGGTGATGCAGCGAGGCGTAGTCGTCCCGAATCTCTTGCAGGGGATAGTTGTTCACAGCCTGGCGTCCCATCTCGCTAACGTCTGCGTAACTCAACAACGAGAGGACGCTAGCACCGGGTGGCGTCAGCGTCAATCGGGGGAGTGAGGATCCCGACGGTGGGCACCACCTGGCAACCGGACTGACCTGTCACGATGCTCTGCGCTCGGAGCGCTGCTCGATCTGATCGCAGACGTCCACGTACTCCTGCAGCAGCCGGTGCCAACCCTGCTCCCACCGCGTCACGTCCTGACCGTCTTTCTCGGCCTGTTCGATCGTGTCGAAACCGGCATCCAGACGCGCTGCCAGGGTGTCCCTTCGGGTTTCCAGCGACATGATCCCTGCGTGGTCGATTACGCCTGTGGATTCAAGTTCGATCATCATGATGCTCCACCGTTTCATCGATTCCAGTAATAGAACGCGTGTTCTAAAGTCTATGCTACTGGCCGTTTTCGACGATGTCAAGCCGCTCAGCACGCTTCTCGGGAAAACCGGTCATCTGTGCTATAATCCGCGAGGCAATTTACTGGGCGTACGAACGAAGGGATACTGGCGGTGAGACTGTCCTGCAAGCAAGATGAACTTCAGCGAG
>SLMJ01000310.1 GCA_007133615.1 Thermomicrobiaceae bacterium
CTTCCCATCCAGCTTCCCTTTCCAGACGCGGAGAACTCCCGGCAATCGAAATCTGTTCCGTCAGGCGGACTCAACCAGCATCAGTAGATATGAATACTGACCATCTACGGTCATGGTAGTTCGAGGGTTGGACGGATTACCTTTGAGGCCCAGGGAGCAAACCTGACGATCTCGTCAGGTAGAGGATGATTGCGAGTGGACAGCAAAAACGCGACCATGTCGGTCGCGTCGGCTCTCGTTACTCTGTGTGATGAAGAAATGAGCCCGCTGGGACTCGAACCCAGGACCCACTGATTAAAAGTCAGTTGCTCTACCAACTGAGCTACGGGCTCGAGAAAAGTCTACCCAAGTGACCGGGGGTGTTGCCACCGATTTCGACGGATTGACCACGATAAACTACCATGCGTTGCGACGGTTGGCTGTTGCAGATCAGGAGTACGCAATGTCACTGAACGAAGCTCAAGCCAGGGCGATCGCCGAGCAGGCGGTCGAGCAGGCTGGCGGGGCCGAACACGTCTACAAGAATCCGCGTCATCCGTTTGCGCCGAACGCGAACAAAACGTTCGAGATCGATGGCTACAAGGTAAAGGTACGAATCGGCGAGAGCAGTGCCCCTGCGATCGTCGAGATTGGCCCGTTTGTCTACGAGATCCAGCCGGAGGGGTTAATGAAGCTGTTCGGCCCGGATGACTGACGAGACAGGCGACATATCCCTGAAAGATACTAATCTCATCACTTCCAGTAACCGGCAAGCTGGATTCGTATCCCTGAACTCCGCGCTGATTCGGTCCGGCGTCGGGCTGGCAATCGCGTCCGGAATCGGCTATCTGGGATGGCGAAAAGGGGCACTCACTCACTCCGGAGCCTTTGGGGCGCTGGTTTCAGGAACGGTGACGGCTGGACGGGGAGGTTATGGGCGCGCAGCACTTCTGGTTGGTTTTTTCGTGGCGTCATCGTTGCTCTCTCGACTTCCGGAGCGACAGGAACTGTCTTTTTCGAGCTTCACGGCGAAAGGCGGCCGGCGCGACGCCTGGCAGGTTGCCGCCAATGGCGGTGCATCGACGCTCGTTGCCTGTTTCGGGGAAGGTCAGCGATACCGATTGTCGTATCTCGGTGCGCTTGCGGCGGCAACTGGTGACACCTGGGCGACGGAGATCGGGCGACGATGGGGCGGTACGCCGCGACATATCTTCACGCTGCAGCCAGTTGATCCCGGGGTTTCCGGCGGAATCACGCTTACCGGAACGCTGGCGACCGTTGCCGGTGGTGGATTCATCGGCTTGCTCGGAATAGTTTCCGGTCTTATCGATCCGGCGTTTCGAGCCCGGAAGCGTGAGTTGCTCCTGACAGGCGCTATCTCCGGGGTATTCGGTTCGCTCGTCGATTCATTGGTCGGAGCGACGATTCAGGAGAAGCGCTGGTGCGACGATTGCCAGAAACGAACCGAACGTCCGATCCACACCTGCGGGAGTGATACATCCGTCGTCGGGGGGATTCGGGGCGTGGACAACGATGTCGTCAATCTGATCTGTACGATCTCTGGAAGCGCAACAGGGTGGGCAATCGAACGCCGGTCCAACCGTCAGGATTGAGCACCAGAACGCTGATACGTGCGGCCTTTCCAGCTATATCCGCTGCCCGAATAGCGCCACCACATCGATCTGAAGACGATGATCACATAGGCCAGGGCGTTGACATGTGCGAACGCGGTGTCTCGTTCACGGAATCCGGTTCGTCGCGAGACAAGCCAGCGGAGCGTGAGTCCCAGACCAGTCGCGATTGCCGGAAGCAGCGAGGATCGTGCGGGCTGCCGTGTTACGAAGTTCATCGCCAGATGCAACGGCGGAACGATATGGGTGACGCTCATCACGACGACGCCAAGTAGAGCCTGTTCGGGTCGCTCTTCGAATGTTGCAAAGGCGTTCTTCGAAAACCCGTCCATGACTTCACGGCTTGAACGGTACATCCGGCAGTGGATCGAATCGATCGCTGTCCGCGCCACCACGGTGTGACCGGCTACCTTGGTTATACGGGCCAGAGCAAGATCTTCGACAATGCGATCGGAAACTGCGCGATGGCCGCCGATCTGATCGTAAACTGAGCGCCGCATGCAGATGAACTGGCCGTTGGCCGCCGCAACATCGGGATAGTTCCGATCTTCCAGTCGCCACAGTGGGAGGCCGCAAAGGAACAGCATATAGAGTCCCGGCAACACGATGCGCTCGCCGATCGTCCCGGTCTCCTGATGTGGCATCGCGCTCAGAAGTCCCGGCTGCTCGCGCTGCATCACTCCGGCAACCCGGGCCAGAACGTCAGGCGTGAACCAGGTATCAGCATCAATGAACAGAAGGATGTCGCCAGTTGCCTGATCGGCGAGTTGCTGGCACGCCCATGGTTTTCCTACCCAGCCTTCCGGCAGCAGTTGCCCTGATACGAGGTGAAATCGACCGTCTCGATCAGCAACCTGTTGAACGACCTCTGCGGTACTGTCGCTGGAACCGTCATCCAGCACGGTGACTGAATAGTGCGGGTACGTCTGCAGGCGAAGTGAGTGAAGACAACGCGGGAGTGTTTCAGATTCGTCCCGGGCCGGGATGAGGACGCTGATCGAGGGCTCCTGGCCGAATTCAGGCGGACGCTCATCTTCGAGACGTTTGAGAATCCGGAGGTTACGAAGGAGCACGGTTAGCGGACGCGTGAGCGCGGCGATTACCAGCAGGTAGAACGCCACGCTCGGAAAGCGCCGCATTATTATCAGGCCAGGTCTTTGAGGACTTCGGTGAGATCCTTGCGCCGGCCGAGGAAGATCGGGGTGTCAACGGCGGTGTACTTGCGAACTTCCGCTTCCCGCAGCCGCTGGACCATCTTCACGAGAACCGACGGATCGTCATCCTCGAGGGCCACAATGAACTCCTGATCCTGAATTCCGAACGAGTTCACGGTGTTGGTCAGGATCGTCGGGAATTCGTTGCCCAGTTCGCCGTGGTACTTCATCATGTCCCGGCGATCTTCAAATGGCAGCAGGAACCAGTCCGGCGTCTTGGTAAACGGATAGACGCTCAGGTAATCCTTCGGCGGGGTGCCCTTCATAAAGGCAGGACCATGGGTCTTGTCGTACTGCGACGAACCCGCCGTACCGACGTAGTTGTAGCGCATATCGAGACTCGGGCCGAGATCCGATTTGTTAAGATCCACAGCCAAGCGCTGCAGCGCATCCGGATCCTGGGTCGTGAACCAGAGAATCATATCCACATCATGGCGAAATCCGACGGTGGAATACGCGCCACGCAGACTGACCTTGTCGCTATGCTCGCCGATCTTCTGAATAAATCGTGCCTGGGCGCCGCTGTCGTCGGCCGAGAAAATGTTTTCGAGAGACCGCCGCCAGTGCGGGCGTGCCTTGTACAGCCAGAAAGCGGCGTAAGTTGCCGAATCGCTCATGAGTTGCGGGACTCCTCTCCCTGTCGCACTCGAATGCCGTCCGTTGCGCCTGCACCCGCCGGATTATGCCATAGCCCTGGTACTGGTCCTGTCCGGCTTTCCCTGACTATGGCCCGACGACGGCGATCGCCATTCGGTCTGGATCGAGCCATTTCCGGGCGGCTTGCTGCACCTGTTCGGCGGTAACTTCTCCAACGCGCTCGGGCAGGCGCTCGACATAATCAAGCCCCAGGTCGTACCAGGCTATCTGGAGCATCGTTCCGACGATTGCCCCGCTGCTTTCGAGACCGATCGGCAAACTGCCGATCATGAAGCTTTTGCCGTCGGCAAGCTCCTCCGGGTCCACCAGTTCCTCGCGAAGGCGCTGAACTTCGTGCATGACTGCTTCGATTGCTCGATCGACGTTCTCCGGGTTGACACCAGCCTGTGCCGACCAGCGGCCGTAGGTAAGCCCGGCGCTGAGATCGCTAAAGGCATAGTAGGCGAGCCCCTGGGTATCGCGCACGTTGGCCCCGAGTCGTCCCATCAGGCCAAGCCGTCCCAGAATCAGGTTGGCCATCCGCAATGCCTCGTAATCCGGGTGACTGCGCTCGATAGCGGGGAGCCCGATAGCAATGTCTGCCTGGCTCTTCCCGACGATCGACCCGGTCTCACGACGCTGTGAATCAGGAGCGGAAACCGGGTCGACTCGAATACGCGTCGGGTTATCGACTGGCGTCCATTGCCGAAAGGCATCCTCAATTAGCTCGGCGACATTCTCGGGATCTGCTCCGCCGGCGACGGCGAAGATCGCCCCGTTGGCGGTCCAGGTGTTTCGATGGAACTCGACGAGTTGTGCCCGGCTGATCGATCGAAGCGTCTCTTCGGAGCCGATCGCGCGGTGATGCAGCGGATGTCCCGCGGGATAGAGCATCGTCCGCAGCCGGTGAGAGGCCTCGGCGCGGGTATCATCCAGCGCACGGCGCAACTGGTTAAGCGATTGGGCGCGAACTCGTTCCAGTTCGTCTTCGGGAAACGTGGGGTTCAAGACGAAATCGGCCATGAGCTCGATCAACCGCCCGACGTCTTCTCGCAGACACTGAATCGAAACGTCGACGTATTCGCGTGATGTTGATACCCCGAGCGCTGCGCCGAGCGAGTCGAGCTCTTCGTTCAGCTGTTCGAACGTCATGTTTTCCGAGCCACGGGTCAGCATCTGGCCCGTGAGGCGGGCGAGACCCGGCGTGTCTCCGTCCAGCGTTGAGCCGGCGGGAATCCGGAGTTCGACAACCGCTGCCTCACTGCTGGAGTCGTGATTTGCCAGCAAGCGGGTGTTGTTCGAAAGCGTTCGCTCGTCGATGTGGAGCTTCGTCCGGGGCGCACCGGAGACGGTCTCGGACGGGTTGCCATCGGTGTAGAACTGCGGCCGGTTCATCAGTGCGGCAACTTCGGCGCCGGTGTCGTCTTCGGATCCACCACCCGGTTGCTCCGGGATCAACCAGCCGAGCGTATAGCAGCCATCCTTGAGATAGTCACCAGCGACGCGCTGAACATCGTCTGCGGTCACGGACGCGACCTGCTCCAGGTACTCGTCCGGGTCGATCTCTGGCGCGACGGTTGCCATTGAGCCGAGCCAGTAGCCCTGGTGGGTCACGCTTTCGGTGGCATAGGCGAACTGCGCCCGGATCTGCTTGATTGCCCGGTTGAGTTCGGACTCCGGCACCTGCCCGTCTCGAAGGTCTCGAACCTGCTCGAACACGACTGATTCCACCTGCTCGTGGCTGGTATCCGGCAATAGTGTTGCGCTGATCGAGAAGAGATTGGGATCGATCGAGGTGGAGTACCCGGAACTTGCGCTCGAGCAGAGACCGGATGACACGAGCGCCCGATAGAGGCGCGCGCTGCGTCCCATACCGCCGCCGCTGCCGAGTCCGATTCCCTTCCCACCGGAGAGGATCGTATCCAGCACTTCCATCGCCGGGCTATCCGGGTTCGTCGCATTCGGCGAATGCCAGGCCAGCGACATCTGCGCAGCAGGCGCCGGACGCCGGACGGTTACGCGCCGCTCCGCTTCCTGGGCTGGTTCGACTGTTCTCACAACAGGGACATCCGGTCCGGGGGCGATCTTACCGAAGTGGCGATCGATCATCGCGATGGCTTCATCTGCATCAACCGCACCGACGATAACGGCAGTCGAATTTCGAGGCGTGTAGTACGTCTGGTAATGCTTGTAGAGTTCGTCACGTGTCAGGGCCTTGAGATCGGACTCGAACCCGATCACTCCCTGACCATAGGGATGGGCCCGGAATGCAGCCCCGAGCATCTCTTCTCGCAAGTGGAAGGAAGGGTTGTTCTCCATACCCTCCCGCTCGGAGAGGATGACGGTGCGCTCTCGCTCGAACTCGTCCGGGTCGAAGATCGCATTCTGCATCCGGTCGGACTCGATCGAAACGGCCAGCTCGAGCTGGGTGTTGGGGAGCGTCTCGAAGTACGCAGTGAAATCGAGTGAGGTGAAGCCGTTGAGCGTTCCGCCGAACTTGTTGATCGTGCGGAAAATCTCGCCGGGCTGATAATCCGGGGTTCCCTTGAAGAGCATGTGCTCGACCCAGTGCGAGATTCCGGTCTGGCCGCGGGGTTCATTTCTGGCGCCAACCCGGTACCAGATCCAGAACGAGACAACCGGAACACGATGCGATTCGCGCACGATCACGTTCAGGCCGTTGTCGAGGGTTACTCGCCTTGTCTTCTGCTCAACGGTCATCGACAACCTCTTTCGCTGTTGACTCGTTCTGTTTTCGCAGCACTGTATTCAGACATATGGAGTTGAGTATGCCAGAGGGAACGATCGGCTAATCATCCATCGCCGGTTTCACCGGGCGACTCACATGCCCCGGTTCCGCCCGACGCGTAGGCTGGAGCGTTCGATAGCAGAGCAACGCCAGAGCCGCCAATGCAACGGCACCGATAACCGCGTTGACCGTCATTCCCATCGTGAACGCATCTCTGGCCGACTCGAGTAGCGGATCCCCGAGTGCAGTGGGCAACTGCTCGGCCGTCGCGACTGCCGTTCCAAGTGTTTCGATCGAACTCTCGCTCACGGCGGCCGACACTTCCGCTGGCAGAGAGCCTGACAGTTGCTGCCGATACACTGCGGTTCCAATGCTCCCCAGCGTGGCGATCCCCATCGCGATTCCGAATTCGGCACTGGTCTCGGAGATCCCCGATGCGGTTCCCGCACGTTCTCCCGGCACCGCAGCGATGATCAGGTCAGTCGTCAGCGCGGTCACGAGACTGACCGAGAACGTTGCGAAAATCAGACCAGTCACCAGCAATGCCAGCCCGCTCGTCAGGTCGACCATGGTGATGATCCCGAAGCCGATCACCCCGACGAGCAGATTCGTCACGATCGCATTTACCGGCAACATTACCCGGAGAAACGCGGCCGCCAGCAGGGCGCCAATCATCCCGCCGATTGCCGCCGGAACCATCCACATCCCGGCGTTGATCGGCGACAGGCCGAGCACCAACTGGAAATGCTGAGCCGTTAGAAACTGCATCCCGGCGAGCATGAACATACTGAGCGCATGAGTGGCGACGACTGCACTGAATGCCGGTCGTTTGAAAAGCTCCAGATCGAGCATCGGAGACGTCAGCGTCCGCTGGCGGCGAATGAACAGATAGCCGACTCCGAACCCGATCCCCAGCGCCAGAAACACTTCGCCGGAGATTCCGTACCGGGCGAGTTGTTTCAACGCGTAGACCACTCCGAGAATCGTGATCAGGGACATTCCCGCGCTGATGAGGTCCAGTCGACCGGGGTTAGGGTCTCGATACTCCGGAAGAAAGAATGGAGCCAGGACCAGCATCAGGATCATGACCGGGACGGCGATCAGAAACGCGGAGCCCCACCAGAAGTACTCGAGCAGGATCCCTCCGGTTAATGGACCGAGTGCCTGCCCAGTCAGGATACACATCATCCAGACCGACACCGCGAACGTCCGTTGCCCGGCGTGGTGGAACATGTTCCTGATCAGCGAGAGTGTGGATGGCATAAGCGTCGCGCCAGCAACTCCAAGTAGAGCCCGGGCAACGATCAACATCTCGGCGCTTGTTGAAAACGCCGCGAAGATCGATGCGAGCGCGAACGCCGTCGCCCCGATCATGAGGAGTCGACGACGACCGATCCGGTCACCGAGCGTTCCCATTGTCAAAAGGAACCCGGCTATGAGGAAGCCGTAGATGTCGACGATCCAGAGCAGTTGCGTGCTACTGGGCTGGAGATCGGCACTCAGTCGAGGCACGGCAAGATGCAGCACTGTCATATCGACGCCGATCATCAGCGTCGGTAGTGCCAGCGTTGCCAGCCCGGCCCATTCGCGCCAGGTTGCCCGGTTTTCGACCGCGTACTCCACAGCTCCGTCGTTTCGCACAGAGATATGGAGGGACCTTCCGGTCCCTCCACAGTTCGATCATCAGATTCGGGTGTATGTCCCGATCACTACGCCTACTGCAACAACCGGCGCAGCACCATCTGCAGGATACCACCGTGGCGGTAGTATTCGACTTCCATCGGGGAGTCGATACGGGTGACGACCGGGAACTCAACGGTTGACCCGCTATCTTTTGTCGCTTTGACCGTCAGGCGCTTGCCTGGTTCGAGTCCGTTGGCAATGCCCGGAATGTCGAAGACCTCGGTGCCATCGAGTCCGAGCGATTCCGGCGTCGATCCGTCCGCGAACTGCAGCGGCAGGACGCCCATACCGATCAGGTTGCTCCGGTGAATCCGTTCGTAGCTCTCGGCAATAACTGCTTTGACACCAAGCAACAACGTACCCTTGGCAGCCCAGTCTCGCGAGCTACCGGAACCGTATTCCTTACCGGCCAGGATTACGAGCGGAGTGCCCTCTTCCTGATACAGGTGCGAGGCCTCGTAGACCGGCATGATCTCGCCAGACGGGATGTGCTTGGTCCAGTTTCCTTCCTTGCCGTCGGCCAGGAAGTTCCGAAGCCGGATGTTGGCGAAGGTTCCGCGGACCATGACCTCATGATTGCCTCGTCGGGAACCGTAGCTATTGAAGTCCCGCGGCTTGACGTCCATGTTGATCAGGTAGCGACCGGCAGGACTGTTCACCGCAATCGTGCCAGCTGGCGAGATGTGGTCTGTGGTGACCGAGTCACCGACATGCACCAGCACCCGGGCACCATCGATGTCGCGCAATGGAGCCGGCTCCGGAGCCAGATCCTGGAAGAAGGATGGTTCCCGAACGTAGGTCGACTCCTGATCCCACTCGTAGAGCTGTCCTTCCGGAATCGGAAGTTCCCGCCAGTGTTCATCGCCCTGGAAGACATCGTTATACCGTTGCCGGAACATCCCCGGATTGATCGCGGTCTCGATCGTGGATCGAATTTCCTCATTGCTTGGCCAGATGTCCTTGAGATAGACAGGTTCGCCAGCCGGGTTGTGGCCGACCGGATCAGTGTTCAGATCCATATCGACACTGCCAGCAAGCGCATAGGCAACCACCAGCGGCGGCGAAGCCAGATAGCTCGCCCGGGCGTGAGGATGGATTCTGCCTTCGAAGTTGCGGTTGCCACTCAGGACAGCGGAGCAGACCAGGTCATTCTCCTGAATCGCCTCGGCAATCGGTTCGGCCAGCGGTCCAGAGTTACCGATGCAGGTTGTGCAGCCATAGCCAACGAGGTGGAACCGGAGCGCTTCCAGATACGGCGTCAATCCGGCTTCATCCAGATAAGCAGTTACCACACCGGAACCGGGTGCCAGGCTGGTTTTGACCGCCGGAGAGACTTCCAGCCCCAGCTCGACGGCCTTTTTGGCGACGAGCCCGGCCGCGATCATCACTTCCGGGTTCGAGGTGTTGGTGCAACTTGTGATTGCGGCGATAACGACCGATCCGTGGTTCAGCACCACCTTCTGGCCGTCCTCGAGTTCCACTTCAACGCCGCCCGGCTTTTCGGCGACTGCAGTTGCCGCAGATGACTCCATCTGGGCAGCGGTATCGCCGGCGGTCGCGGCATCACCGGATCCACCCGAAGCGAACGAGTCCGGGAATCCATCCCGCAGGCTGCTAGCTACTTCTGACAGCGACACGCGGTCATGCGGGCGCCGCGGACCGGACATGCTCGGTTCCAGTGTTGTGAGATCGAGTTCGATGATCTGATCGAACGAGGGCTCGGGTTCGCCGTCCTCCCGGAACAGTCCCTGAGCCTTCGCATACTTCTCGACCAGGTCGATCTGCGCATCGTCCCGGCCGGTCAGCCGCATGTACGCCAGCGTCTCGTCGTCAATCGGGAACATCGTTGCGGTTGCACCGAACTCCGGCGACATGTTGGAAATCGTCGCCCGATCCGGCAAGGTGAGATGCTTGACGCTGTCGCCGAAGAACTCAACGAAGCGACCAACCACGCCGTGCTTGCGGAGGATCTGAGCGACGGTGAGCACGAGGTCGGTCGCGGTCACGCCTTCCGGCGGTTCACCGGTCACACGGAAACCGACGACCTGCGGGGTCAGCATGTAGATCGGCTGCCCGAGGAGCACGGCCTCTGCTTCGATGCCCCCGACACCCCAGCCAAGAACGCCGAGCGCGTTGATCATCGTGGTGTGGGAATCAGTGCCAACCAGCGTGTCCGGGTAGACCACGTTCGAGTCATCAACGAACGCAACGTCGGCCAGGTACTCCAGATTGACCTGATGGACGATTCCGGTTCCCGGCGGTACGACGCTGAAGTTCTCAAACGCTCCCTGCGCCCAGCGAAGCAGTTGATAGCGCTCCCCGTTGCGCTCGTACTCGCGATCGACGTTGATCTTGAATGCATTCGCAGTGCCGTAGGCATCCACCTGCACCGAGTGGTCGATCACCAAATCGGCAGGAACTAGCGGGTTGATCTTCGAGGGATCACCGCCGAGTCGCGCCATCGCAGCGCGCATTGCCGCCAGGTCGACGACAGCGGGCACCCCGGTGAAATCCTGAAGGACCACACGAGCCGGAAGAAACGGGAACTCCTCGGCTTCCGCCTGGTTCGGCTCCCACTTGGCCACTGTGCGGACGTCATCCTCGCCGAACGCCTCGGTGCCGGCGTTGCGGAGCACATTCTCCAGCATCACCTTCACGGTAAACGGAAGCTTTGCGAGATCGAGCTTCAACTCGCTGGCAATCGCCTCGAGGCTGTAATAGGTGAAGTCGCCTCGCGCGCTCTGCAACGTCTTCTGTGCATTGAATGGGTCTGGTCGGACACTCATGGGCGTTCCTCCCTGCTTATGGCGGCCACCGGTGAAAACGTACACCGGCTCATCCCGGGGATTCGGTTCGTGTTCATATGACGAATTCCGTGGCTGCATTGCGCCACGACCATGATTTCAGGATACCATGCACCGCACATAATCCCGATGCTCGCGGGCATCATAGCAGTAACCGGACATCCGCTCGACCCTGCATCGTGCTAGGCTGTCATTGTCAGCAAAAAACGTGCAACCAGAAGGGACAGACAGTGGCCACTCACGCGGCAGATTCGGAACTCAGAGGCATCCTCGCGATCCTTGTGACCCCGTTCCATGAGGATGGATCGTTCGATGAGAAGAGCTTCAGATCTCAGATTGATTTCACGATCGATGCTGGTGCCCGAGCAGTCATCTCTACGGCGATCTTCGGTGAGTTCTTCACTCTCTCCGACTCGGAACGAAAACACATCACCCGGGTGATGGTGGACCAGACTGCCGGACGTGTTCCAGCAATTGCAACGACATCAGGAGTCGGTGCGGCACACGCTGTGGAACTGAGCGTCGATGCTGAAGAGGCCGGAGCAGACATGCTCATGATCATGCCTCCTTATATCTCGAAGCTGCCGCCGGATGGGGTCTACGACTATTTCAAAGCGATCAACGAGGCCGTCGACATCCCGATCATCATCCAGAATGCAGCCCAGCCTGTCGGGGCGCCAGTAAGCGCCGATGAGCTTGCCCGCATGCTTCGGGATCTCGAGCATTGCCGTTTCATCAAGGAAGAGGTCCCGCCCAATCCGCAGTCGATGCACAACACGGCGATGGCGACGAAAGGCTTGAGTGAGGGCATCTACGGTGGATTCGGCGGACTCTACATGATCACTGAACACCGCCGTGGCTGCACCGGCTGGATGGTCGCCCCGCAGTTCACCGAGGCACTTGTTGAAATCGATGACGCGCTGGTCAGCGGAGACGAGTCCCGAGCACGGCAGCTTTACCAGCGAATCCTGCCCGGTCTGGTTCTCGAGCACTTGATGGGAATTCCATGGGCGAAACGGGCGCTGAAATTGCGCGGGATTATCGATTCTGATGCTTATCGAATCGCCTCACCACCCCTGCAGGATGAAGACGAGCACGAACTCCGACAGTTGATGGACGAACTGGGAATCGTGCCAAAGGCGTAGTCGCACTGCCGCTCAAGCAGAGGCACCGGAAAGGGAACTGATCAAGATCGTCCCTCTCCCGGGTGAGGAGAGGGACGATTGTGAGGTTGCTGAGCTAGTATCGAACGATCGCGGCGACGCCGCCCAGTTCGTCGAGTTTGCGCGCCGCTGCAGATCTCGGTATTTCGTTCGCGTCCGGCAGCTGGTCGTCGCGTTCGGCCGTGAGCGGCACTCGGGTATGGATGATGTCGATCCCGGCATTCTGCTGAATTGCCAGTCGCACCATCTCTTCTTCGATAATGATCGGCTCAACCGAAATCTCATCGACTGCGCCGGCCAGGACATCACGCTGCTCACCAACACCATAGCGCTGATTGGTAAAGTCCGCCCAGCCGTCTTCGTGGAAGTCTTCGTTCATGATCAGGTCAGCAACACGGCCATGGGCAAGGGCATCCATCACCTTCTCGGCGCCAGCAACAGCGTTTCGTCCCTGTCCGACCGCGTCTGCCACTCTATCTACTGAGGCTTGCTCCCGTTCGGCTTCTGCGCGTTCGGCAAGCGGCAGCGTCGCCTCGAGGATTTCCTGCCCAGAGCTTTCGATGTCCAGACGAATCCGATCGATCACTCGTCGCGAAAGCTGATCGGACATCGTTCGATCGAGCGCCCCGGTGATCACCTCATCAGCGGCGATGACCAGCATATCGACTTCATTTTCGTTCAGGTAGCTTTCGGATTCCCCCGCAATCTGCCGGGCGAGTGCCATGAGCCGCTCATCGGCGCGTTGCTGAAACCGGCGCTGCGACCATCCGCCTGTTGCCTGTTTGCGCGGGTAATCAGAGCTGATCATTGTCAGCTGTTCGACCCGATGAGCCTGGCTGATCAGAGAGAGGTACGACTGCTGCTGGTCGGCCAGAAGCACGGCGTACGTCGGGTTGTCCTCATCCAGCCGCGCCAGAGAGGCGAGTGCCGGCATCGGACCGGCAATAACCCGGTTCTGCAGCGGGATGCCGACAGAGATCGCCTCGAATACGCCCTGTCCGCTGTTGGCAACGACGAATAACCCGCGAGAAGCCGGGTCGACACCTTCGGCGAGCCACTCTCGAATGTGCTCGATGTCCGCGCCAACGCTGTCGAAGACCTCGCCACGAGGCCAGTATTGCTGCTGGATTCGTTTCGCGTTCTGTTCGAAGTACTGAATTGCGCCCCGGTATTCCGGATCCGTACCCGTCGGCCGCCAGTCGAGGCTGACGGTGAGGTACGGGGTCGCTGGAGCTGTCGGAAGATCCGCGAGTTCCCGGAGAACCGAATCCAGATCCTCCTGGACGGTCGTCTGATACTGCTTCTCACGAACCCGTTTGACTGGACTGAATGCCATCGTCCTGTTCCTTTCACGAACCGCTTCGATTGCACTGGCGGGCGGTGGGGAGGACGCAACAGCCATTGAACAGCCCCGCCTGCATCGCTATCACTATCGCAGCTGCAGCGCTACGATCCCGCGTTACCGGGGCAGTCCGGAGTTACATTCGCGTATCAAACTGACCCGCAGCACCGCCGATGACAGGACCTGGCGGCCCGCGTAAACTGCGCGGTGTGAGAAACCCGTGTTGTTTGAGGCGCAAGTGGAGCGTTCCAGTGTCCGGGCGGTTGTTTGAAGATCAGGACAAGTGGATTGAATTCAAACCACGGCCCTCGCCTGGTCGCTACTGGACGGGCGCGATAGGTATCGCACTTTTTGTGCTGTTCACAGGCTCAATTGCCCTTGCCGTACCGGAGATGCACTGGTTGGTCGCGATTCCGTTCGTCCTGATCGCCCTTGGTGTCACGATTCCGATTCTGACGATCGCCTGGTACTTTCCGCAAATGCGCTACTGGGTAGGTCGGAAGGAGCTCGTACTCCAGTACGGACCGATCATGTACGACCGGGTACCGCTGGACGCGATCAAGTCAATAAGGCGAAGAAACCTCAAGGCCCGTTGGCTATCATCGTTCCGGTTTCCGGGGCTCGCGCTGTTCTACGTCGATTACATCGAGCAGGGCCGGGTTCGGATGTGTGCAACGTCGGCGTCCAGACAGATCCTGTTGATCGATATCGGACATCGTCGATACGGCATAACCCCCGAAGACGAAATGGGTCTCGTACAAGCGATTCGTGAACGAGCCAACGCTGATATCCGCATTTCGGAGAATTTCAATCCGGAGCGGACTAGCGAGACCACCATATCGTGATAGCCGAAAATACTTCCACGGTTATCAGGAAATTCCTGACAGACAGTCCTATGCTGCAGGCTTAGGCTTAGATCGTGAAGAAAATAACGGTGTTGCCGGCGGCCCGGGGAACCAAGACGCAGCCAGGCCGTGGCTATCGCTCCAGGTAGTCTGATAATACTGGCAACACGGCTGACCTCTAACATCCTCTATTGACCTCACGTACTCCCAACACCAATGAGGGGCAGGGCTGGCTTCCCCGGCACTGTCCCAGCCTCACTTAACCTGCCGCTGGTGGTAGTATCCAGATCATGGGTCTCGCCCGTTAGTATCTGGAGCCTCCGGTGAATCATCACAACGATCAGATTCTCAAACTCATGATCGAGTGCAGCGAACGTGTTCGCCTGGCGGTTATCAACGCCAATCGTGCAACCCTCTCGGAATCCGTCGGAATGGGTGCAGATGGTGAGTCAACCAGCCGGATCGACAAACTCGCTGAAGACGCGGCACTTGCCTGCCTCGCCAGTAATCCACTCCACGGCAACGTCCTTAGCGAAGAAATCGGTTTCGTCGATCGGGGCTCTGCGCTGACGTTCATTCTGGACCCGATCGATTCAACATCGAATGCAACTGTCTCCGGTGAACTGCTCGAGAGCGTGAATCCCGCGTCTGCGCCGTCTGAGCCCGGCCGTGACCTGCCACACAACAGTCAGATGATCGGCTTTCCGTACTTCGCGTTCAGCCTCGCGGCAATGATTGACGGTCGGATCGTGGCGGGTTGTGTTCGGAATCTGCCAACCGGCGACCTGTTCACCGCGGCCAAGGGCGCGGGCACTCGCCTCAACGACGTGCCGGTTTCGACCGCAAATATCACGAGCCTGCGAAAAGCCTGGGTCGCGTTGATCCGCCCGTCTGGAGATCAGGGACTCCGGCGAGTAAGCGAAATCCTGGTCCAGGCGAAACGCATCCGGGTAACCGGGTGTTCAGCACTGGACATTGCCCTGATCGCATCCAGCGGGGTGCATGCACTGGTGAATCCGAATGCGCATCGCCCACCGAACTCCGGCGAGAAAGTCGTCGATTATGCGGCAGCCCAGCTGATTCTGACCGAAGCCGGCGGAGTCGTCTCCGATACCGAAGGAAACCCGTTGCCACTCGACTTCGATATCGCCAGGCTCACCCCGGTCCTCGCTGCCGCCACACCACAGCTTCAGGAAGATCTGATCCGGTCGATTCATCCGGATTAGTCAACGCGCCGGCAATCCGATTTCTCTCGATTACTGCTAGAATGCCCCGGACCGACGGTGCCCGGAAGTCGGGCAGGGACAATCGCATAGGCAGGAAGGAGTCCGGCGAATTATGGACTTCAGTAAGGCATTCGAAACGGTTGATCAGCAGGAGGACAAGCTGATCGAGCGACTCCGTGCGGTAATCGGGATCGACAACTGCGTTCCGCCGGGAGAGAACTACGACCGGTTTGTCGACATGATGGAGCCGGTGTTCCAAGGCTACGGACTGAATACGAAACGAGTATCTCTCCCGGAAGAAAAGGTCAAGCAGATCCCGCTCCCGCTCTCCGGTGAACGGGTCAATCTCGTCGCCCGCGCCAACAACGGCAAACCACCACTCTCGATCTACGCGCATATGGATACCGTCCCGATCGAAGAGGGCTGGGACTACGATCCCTTCGCCGGCGAGATCGACGATGGCCGGATCTACGGCCGGGGCATCGCAGACATGAAGGGGACGATTGCCTCAGTCTGGACTGCGCTTGACATCATGAATCAGCTTGGACTGGAGCCAGTCTGGGATCTGAATATCCTGCTCTGCACTGACGAGGAGATCGGCGTTTACCCGGGCCTGCGATATCTGGCCGAGGAGGGCTACGTCGAGATGCCGATGCTCTGTATGGAAGGGTCCCAGGATCCGGTACTGCGGCTCGGCTCGAATGGATCGCTGGATACAATCGTCGACGTTCACGGCATAAGCACGCACTCGGGCCGAAACTACACCGGCATCAACGCACTCGAGGAAACCGTGCCAATCCTTGTCGAGCTCATGGAGTTGAAGCACAAGGTCGAAGAGCGGCGCTCGAAGCTTCCGCAGGCCCCGGAACCCGGCGCTCCGGAGAATCTCCGCCCGATGTTCAACATCGACATCATGCACTCGGGCGTGAAGTCGAACATCGTGCCGGCGCTGGCATCCGTAACGATCAACCGTCGATTCATTCCGGAGGAGGACGTCGAGGACGTCAAGGCCGAGATTCAGGAAGCGGTCGATCGTGGCGCCGAGCGTTCCCGGGCGATCGATGTCGACGTTACGTTTGTTGAGAATTACCCCTCCTATTACCAGTCAGCGGATCACCCGGCCGCGCAGCGACTGGTCGAGGCGTTGAAGCTTGTTCACGGGTACAAGGACGAAGACTTCGTGCGGACCGGTTCCGGCGGATCAACCGACATGGCGTTCGTCGCGAACATCCTCGGTAGTGACGAGATCGCGACCGTCGGGATGGGGCGATCCGGCGAAAGCAAAGCCCACGGCAGTAACGAGAGCGTGCGACTCTCCGACGCCCGGGCTCACGTCAAGGAGTTGATCTACTTCTTCTGCGCACCGAAAATGTAGCAGTCCGGCGCCTCCGTAGACCAAACGAGGAGATAGACGCTTCTGATCTCTGGAGTCTTGACCGGTGACGGAACCGACAGCAGGGAACGAACGGATATACCATCGGCTCGAGTCGCCGAGTCAGACTCCAGAAGACACCATCCGGCAGGCACGAAGTGGCGCGATCTGGGGCAGAGCAGCACGCGGAGCGAATGTTCCCACAGTCAAAGCCTACACAGGCCCGCTTCCACCCGGTCGACGAGGTATCGAATTCACGACTTCAGTTCCGGTGGATTATGGGTGCGCTCCCGGACGCGCCGAGTGGTCTGGACCTCGCCCCGGGGTCATCATTGATGGCGAGTTTGCTAAAATTGACGTCATGATCACGAAAAACACGCAGACCTGAGGTGGCCGGATATGTTTGAGCAGGTGCAACCACATGAGACTTGGCCCGGCGGAGATTCGATGCATCTCGCGGTCATCAGGCGTACACCTGAGCAATTTACCCGTCAGTTCGGGATAACGTTCGAGCACTGTCAAGATGATCTCGATGAGTTCGTCATTGCTGCAATCGAGCTTCCGAGCGGGACGCAGGTATGGCTAGAGCGACACGCTGGAGACCCAGAAAAGGAAACGCTGATTGTTGCAGATGTCAGCGTTGACGCGACCGCCTGCGTCACCGAAGTCTTCGAGCAACTCGAAATCGACGCCCAGGAGGTTCGCTGGATTACTCCGCGCGCGAGTATTCCGGAGCGGCCTTCTATTAGGTTCGGGTAACGGTTCAACTGCCTGGCGGCAGATTACCCGGGCAAACAGATAGAAGAATTCAAAGCGCCCGACAAAGATAGTGGTCCAAGACTAACCTTCTATTACCGCGCCGTTAGTTGAGAAGCAAATGCAACAGCAGAACGACGACAGAATCGTGCCGCCAAACATCTTCGGGCACAATCGCGCAGTGGTTACGTCGCAATACGCGATTATGCAGACTGCTGGAACGTTGCCAAGTCGGATACCCGGGATATCTGGAGCGACGCTGCGCGTGCAGACTGCGCCTCCGATGGGAGCCGAATTCGCCCAGATTCTGTGTGAACTCGAACCCGGTGGTGGGACCGAATACGACCGACTGGAGGATGGCATCCAGCATTTCTTCTACGTGCTCGATGGGGAAGTCGATCTAACAATCGACGGTCAGATCTTTTCACTGACGGCGCACGGTTACGGGTATGTTCCAGTCAACCACCGCTGCGGCTTCAGCGCCCGGACTGATGCCAGGATGATCTGGATCCGGAAACCGTACGAGCCGCTGGATATTCCCGCTCCAGATCCGCTGATCAGTCACCGTGATTCGGTCGAACGATCACGACCGCACACAGAGGGCCGCTACTGGCAATACCTGCTACCTACCGACGACTTCGCGTTCGACATGAGCATGAACATTCTCGGATTCAAGCCGGGCAACTATTTCCCGTACGTCGAGACGCACATTATGGAACACGGCCTATATATGCTGGAGGGTCAGGGGTTGTATCTACTCGCCGGAGATTGGCATGAAGCGGTGGTCGACGACTTCATCTGGATGGCACCCTACTGTCCACAGCAATTCTATTGCACAGGGTGGGGTGAAGCAGCGTATCTGCTCTACAAAAACGTCAACCGCGACATCAGGTTTGCCTGATTCCAA
>SLMJ01000013.1 GCA_007133615.1 Thermomicrobiaceae bacterium
AGGGACGACCGGAGTGGAGATACGTGACGATCCCGGCCCGCTGGAAGGTCTGGTCGATGAGCGTTCGATAGGGCTCGTTGTGACGATAGACGACCGCCATTCGGTGGAAGGGGATACCCTCTTCCGCCCACTTCAGGCAGGTGCGGGCGGCTTCCCGAACCTCGCGCGGAGCATCGGGTGCTGAGAGCAATTGGACCTGGCCATCGAGTGGCGCAGGTTCAGCTGGCTCCTGGAACAGATTGCGGTGCAGGTAACTCAGGGAGTCGTTGAGGGTGTCGAATGATTCGACCGGATCCGGTTCCGTTGCGTGCATCGCGAGCCAGTTTCGTAGATCGATGTGGGCATCGTCGGCATCTGTGCCGGTCTCCGGCAGGAAGAAGTTCAATTCGATGCCGGCAGACATCAGATGTTCGAACAGGCGTCGCTGGATGCCGGTCGGCTTCCAGATACCATAGACAAACACCTGGGGTTCGACGGCCTTCTTGATCTCCTCCGGATCGACTCGTTCGATTGCCGCGACAATGTCGTCTGGGGTGTAGAAGTTCTGTCGCCGCGTTTCGTATGTCCGGTACAGACCGGCGATCTCCCGCAGCTTGTCGGTTCCATCACTCTCCATGCGACCAACGGCGGACTGCAGATCATTCGGGCTAATCCCGGCCTGATGAAACTCCCGGAACAGCCCCCGAAGCGACTCGGCGAACCCGCTGGAGTAGGCCACCGGTCGAAAGTAACTCGTAACCGACGACTCGGCAATGCTCCGGGCCAGGATCCGGTCACCGTAGGTCGGCATCAGTCGACGCTCCGTCGCAACGTGCGGCAACGTCAGCCGTTCAGCAAACCGGCTGATGGTGACGATTTTCAGGTTGATGTGACCGTTTTCGGAGAAGGCCAGCCGCTGGCGGAGATAGTCCCGCAGCATGGTGTTTTCGATGAGGATCGTCACTGGAGAGAGTGGACGTTCCTGCCTGATGGCATTGATTCGCTCTCGTAGCGCCTCTTCGAGAGCAGCGAGTCTTCCCGTGAGCAATCGCGGTGGGGTGTACTCCGGCATTTCACCAGTCCAGTTCAAACACGCGAATTGTGTGCGGATATCGTAGTTGGACCGCGAGGTGACGTCAAAGCGTGTCTCCGGTGCCTCCCAGAGGTGCGTAACGAAGAGGTGCTGTGGCAAACATTGTGCTAAGTCCCCGGTTCAGCATCGCTCATCGCGTAGCAAACATAACCGATTATGAGTGGAAGTTACGTTATGAACTTGTTGACTGCCGCGCAGCATCTGAATGCGCCAGAGCTTCTCGCACAGAACGCAAATGGGAACGGACCAGACTTCTCACTGGCGACGATCGACTACGTCATCGTCGGTCTGTACATCCTGGGTATTCTGACGCTCGGATTCTGGGTTGGCCGTGGCAAGAAGGACGCCAATGATTTCCTGCTGGGCGGTCGAATCGCGATCTGGCCACTGGTTGGCTTTGGCCTGATTGCCGCCAACATGTCCGGCACGTCCTACATCGGCATTGCCGGTGCCGGGTATGAAGAGGGCATTGCGGTCTGGAACTACGAGTGGATGGCGACACTCGTCCTGCTCTTCTTCGCCCTGTTCGTGTTGCCGTTCTATCTGAGATCGAAAGTCAATACGATGCCGGAGTTCCTGGAGCGTCGCTATGACCGGCGCTCTCGTTATGTGTTCTCCGGGTTTTCTGTGTTTACCGCGATGTTGATCGACAGTGCCGGTGCGCTGTTCGCCGGCGCGATTACGCTGCAATTGCTCTTTCCAGATGTTTCGTTAGGGTTGCTGATCACCATCCTCGCACTGCTGGCTGGTGTCTACGTTATTCTCGGCGGTCTTCGGGCAGTCATGATCACTGACACCGTTCAGGGTGTCCTTCTGCTCGTTGCGGGCACGATTATCTTCGTGACGCTGTTTCTCGAACTTGGATCCTGGGACGCGATCAGGAGTGCGGCGCCCGAAGACGGCTTCACTGTTGCGCCACCAGCAGACGACGAGTTTCTTCCCTGGCCAGGCATCTTTACCGGTGTCCTGTGGCTCGGGTTCTATTTCTGGATAACCAACCATGTCGTTGTTCAGAAGGTGCTGGCAGCGAAGGACATCAATCACGGTCGCTGGGGCGCGCTTTTCGCTGGAGTTATGCAATTGCCCCTGCTGTTCCTGCTCGTGTTGCCCGGTGTCATGGGCCGTGAGATCTATCCGGATATCGCAGAGGCAGACCAGATCTGGCAGGCGCTGGTGTTTGATTACATGCCGGTTGGCCTCCGCGGACTGATCTTCGCCGCACTCGTTGCGGCGCTCATGTCGACACTTGACTCGGTTTTGAACGGAGCCTCATCGCTTGTTGTCAACGATTTCATCAAGACGCGAAAGCGGGAGTTCTCCGACCGGGCGTTGCTGATTATCAGTCGAGTAATGATCGGTGTGTTCATGATAGTCGCTGCGCTGTGGGCGCCCGTCATTACCGAGTTCGAGACGATCGTCGAATACTTCCAGTCGTTCCTTGGACACATCACCATGCCGGTCGTCGTGATTTTCCTTGGTGGTTTGTTCTGGTCCAGAGGCACGAGACAGGCTGCGTTTACGACGCTGCTGATTGGATTCCCAGTTGGGCTCGTGGCGTTCCTGACTGGCGAGATCTTCGAGCTGTATGAATTGCAGTTCCTCTACGCCACCGGGGTCATGATGCTCTTCAGCCTCATCCTGTATGTCGGCATCAGTCTGATGACGCCGGCGCCCGATACGGAAGGGCTCGAAGATGTCATGTGGTCGAAGGAACACTGGCACGAAGAGACGAAGGAATTGAACGATCTGCCGCTCTGGCAGAACCCGCGCGTTCTGTCGATCGTCATCGCGATCGTGACCGTGGTTTCGGTGGTGTTGTTGATCTAGAGGTTGGGTTTGAACAATCGGCTGCGCCCAAATGGCGCAGTCGACCCCACTCTGGAGTAGCCACCTCTACTCGGATTCGTGCTGTTCAAGCACCCGTGCCAGTTCTTGCCGGACGGTGGGGAGATCTCGCTGAACGGTGGTCCAGACTCGCTCGACGCGAACGCCGAAGTACTGATGAATGAGAATATCTCGCATCCCGGCCATTTCCCGCCACGGAATCTCGGGGTGTTGCTCGCGGATCTCGTTGCTGACCTGTTTGGCAGCCTCTCCCACAATCTCAAGCCCGCGAATGACGGCAAAAACCTTCTCGTCGTTTAATTGAAACGATTCCAGCGTCTGACCCTCGACGAAGCCGTGGATCTTGTCGATGGTGTCTACGATGTCGGCAATGTAAGCTAGCTGGTTGCGTTCATTCATCAGATTCTAGAGATACAACACCTCGCGGAGAACGCGGTCTGCTACAGTGGGCTTCAACGCTTCTCGTTCAACGAGATCGACGTGTGCTCCCAGGATCTCCGCAAGCTCGTTTCTGAGCGCGATGAAATCGAATAGCGAGACAGGACCGTCACCGAATTCGACCAGAACGTCGATGTCGCCCGGATCATTATTCTGCTCGCGCACGAACGAACCAAAGAGACCGATCCGCACTATTCCGTACTTCGCCCGGAGATCTGAAAGATGTAGCTGCAATCGAGCTATCGTCGCTTCTCGGTCAGGCGGAAGTGCTCTGATGTGCTCAGACGCAGACATTACTGCAGCCCTCGGCTTTCTCCTACTGCCGCTTTGAAATGCCTCATGTCCCCCATCTTACCCGATGTGCAGCGTCTGCTTCGGTGCTACCTCGGATACAGCGACAGATGGGTATGCTACGCCAGCCACTGGCCTACCTCAAGACTCAGCAGGAACTCAGGCGGGCTCTGATGGCTCCGGACGTTTTAGCATTCCCGATGCACACCTGCTATTCGTCTCGCCTGATTAGATCACCCACCCAGTTGACCAGAAGCTCGGCAAGCTCAATCGCTTCGACATACTCATCCCTCGTCACCGGCTCGATAACCCCGGGATAACGCGTCGCAACTGCGTATCGAGTGAGGATCGCAGCGTCCTGCAGTTCGTCTGGAACTACCTCAACATTTCGTTCGACGAGAGACAAGAGATGAGCAATGTCGTGGGTGTAGGGAAATGACTCTCCGTGGAACAGGAGAAGTGCTTTCAGAGCCTTTTCTGCCGCTTGCTGAGCCTGAAAACAGAGATCTTCAAGATAGATGGAGGGGTGCTCCTGCCGTGACTGGGTCAGATTGCTTCTGGCTCGATTCAACCATTCTCGCGGATCATCCCCGGGAAGCCGATCAACGGTCATAGATCACCCTGCCATTGCGCAGTGCTTCCCGATAAATCATGGCGGGAGAGTCTCCGAAGCGGGCCAGGTCCTCCGGGTGAGCCACAATCACGTCAACTGGGTACTCGGCACCCTTCATCTTCCGGTAGATGTTTTCCGTGGCTTTGCCACGGTGTACATTCGACTTGATCACCAGGAGATCGATGTCGCTGTTTCTGTTCATCGTTCCCCTGGCAGCCGACCCGAACAGAATAACTCGTTCGGGTGACGCAGCAGAAACTATCCTCGAGACAATGTCTTCCAGTACTGCATCATCGGGTTTCACAGCGCAATGTCTCCAGACGTCAAGTTGATCAAATGCTCTCGTGACGACCGTGGAGATGGTGTTCTCTGACTTTTGACTGCATGATTATCCCCATCTTACCCCATTAGCGGGATCAACTCATCGCTACCTCGGATACAGCGACAGATGGGTATGCTTCGCCAGCCACTGGCCGTTTCGGCGCACCAGGATGATTGTTGCCCGGCCGGGGCGGCTGAACCAGGTGCCATCTTCGGTCTGGCCTTCGGAATCCCACGGTGAGGCCACCCAGGCGGTATCGCCATCGACACCGATGTGTGCCTCTTCCAGCCGGAACGTGAAACCGCGGGTATTGCCCCAGATGTTCTTCCACTGGCCCTCGACCAGATTGTCCAGGCCTTCCAGCATGCTGGCGTAGGTTCCGAACCCAACGACATCGTCGGCGAACAGGGTCTTACCGCGTTCGTAATCAACATCTCGAACAGCGGAATCGAATTCCTGCAGCCAGTTGCGAATTTCCTGCGGTTCATCAGCCATATCAATCGCTCCCTTACTCCGGTATGCTGCTTGATTTTCGTACATTCGTCGGTGTGCTACCCCGCAAGCGCGACGGGCACCCCGGATGCTTCCAATCGTCTCATATTGGATCTATAATGATAGCCTGACTGGCTGCCTTCTGGACCCACAGAGAACGACGAGGACGTTCTGCGTCACGCTCCGGGTTAACTTCTCGAAGGTGGGCACC
>SLMJ01000289.1 GCA_007133615.1 Thermomicrobiaceae bacterium
CTGAGTCAATGACAGGCCGCCAGGGTGGAACGAATCCCCAAGCAACCACTGCGCGACCTCACCGGAGTAGAAATCTGAGCAGCAGGACTTGATGTCCTGTCCTGCATTTTCGGCTGGTTGACTGATCATCCCGACCTCGCTGGTTCTTATCGCTTGTCACTGAAATCGAACGTGATTGGCTCCGGATTGAAGTCCTCGCCTTCCCGGCGAGCGCGAATCCGCGCCCGTTCCCGGGCGGTCAGTTGCTCACGTGCCTGCTCCCGATAGCCCACGCTGTTGTAGGCACAGAATGGGATCTGGTAGCCGTCTGGCAACAGAATTTCCTTGCAACACTTCATTACGTTCTTCTGGTTGAAGGTCCACGGATCCATGAAGTCCTGCAACATGATCATGAACATGCGGTCGGCAAATGCTTCCAGATCAAGATCACCCGGTAGACCACACGCCGCGCAACTGATTGCGAAATCCTGTGCAGCCTGGCTCGAACCAGGCGAGGCTGCCGACGACCACAGCCCTTCGAGTGCCGACTTGACCTCATCGCCCAGATCCGGCAGCGGCCGGTTGGTGATGTAGTCAAGATAATCATCCACGTTCAGAATCCGGGGAAGCGGCAGGGGACCATTTTCATCGATATAGGCATACGTCACCGAGTTGCAGGTCGGGAAGCAGCATGGAATCGGCACAAAATCCGTGTCGACGAACTGGCCGTCCGTCTGCTCGGCGATCAGGGAAACGATGTCCGGGATCGTCATGCGCTGCAGCGGATCGTGCGGGCCATGCCGGCCGGCGTGAAAGGCCGGCTGGAAATTGATCCCGCGAACTGCGGGGTGACTCAATCCGAATTCAACGATCTTGCCGACCTCATGCTCATTCACACCGCGCTCGATCGCCGGAACGAGGATCACCCGACACCCGATCTCGGCCAGACGATCCAGTGCTCGAACCTTTTCTTCCAGAATCTCTGGTTCACCCCTGATCACTTCGTACGTGTTGCGGTCGAACCCATCGAACTGAAAGTAGATATCGGGCTTCAGCTCGGCGAGCTGATGCACGAACCGAGCGTCGGTGGCGAGTCTTTTGCCGTTAGTGTTGATCATCACGTACGGAATCTCGCGGTCTCTGGCCGCCCGGACCATCTCGACAATCTGCGGGTGAATTGTCGGCTCCCCACCGGAAAACTGAACAACCTGCGGGTCTCCTTCGGTTTCTACGAAGCGGTCGAGAATCCCTTTGACCTCGTCCAGCGTCAGGTTGTACCCGGCACCGGCATTTGCGAAACAGAGTGGGCAGGTCATGTTGCAGGCGCTGTTGACTTCGATGATTCCAACGCAGGCATGCTGCTGGTGATCCGGGCACAGTCCGCAGTCATGCGGGCATCCATTGGCGATCGGGGTCGAGAAATCAAGTGGGATCGTACCCGGCTTGTTGTAACGGCTAAGCCGGACATAGGCTTCAGCGTCAGAATAGATCAATGACTCGATTTCGCCGTGCTCGGGACACCGTTTTCGCATGAAGACCTTGCCGTGCCGCAGCAGCACCTTCGCATCGATTACTCGCTTGCACTCGGGGCAGATGCTTCGGGTGAGTTCGTAGAAGATGTAGTCCACGTCGTTTTTCGTCGCCTGTTCAGCCGGTGTGACGAGTTCGTGTGCCATTCTTTCCGTCCTCATGAAGGGTTGTGCGGGAACTTCTCCGAATGGGTTGAGCCATTCGTGCATCGGGACACCCCACCCGTGCCGTCGCTCTTCGGCTGCGGATATCTCCGGCTGCGTCGAGCGCGTGCCTCGATCGTCTCGCGCAGGTCTTCCAGGTGAGTTCGCATGTGCTGTTTGAACATCGCCTCGAATACCAGCTTGCCCAGGATCCACCCGAAGATCCACCCACCAATACCGAAGCGGCTCTCATAGCGAAACCGGGTCCAGCCATCGATATCGTCAAGGATGAATCGGTCCTCAAGCAGTCTGAGGATCCCGCTCGGTTCTACGAGTTCGAACTCAATACGTCCCGGCTCGAGGAACGTCACCAGTTCCACCGTTTTGAGGGTGCGACTCATGTCGAAAGGCAGGGAGACCGGGGTGCTGAACTCGGCCACGAGCTGATGACCCGGGCTCCGGTGTTCCAGCACCCGGATCGTGGGGACCGGGTTCACATCCGGGGATCGAAATGCTGCGACGACCTCGAAGCTCAAGCGACGGTCAGCCTGTATCAGGATCTCTTCTGGTTGCACATCTATGGGAATGACAGCCACTGACCTCTCCCCGCTTTCAATGCAAACAACGATCCCCCGCTGGTGTTGGACCGATGCTTTTATCATGGCGTGAGCATCACACAGGGGTATGTAATGCGTCTCACATTGCCGTGCGTCATCGGTGACGGTTCGTACTCCCGCGGTGCTGGATGTAAGGATGCTCACTGAGCCAGTGCGCCCAGTCGGATAGGCTCTGACAGGATCAATAGCGCCCGACACAACATTGGACGGGAGTCCAGACCGATGAGTTCTTCGAGCTATTCGCAAATGCTGATGTACGGCCTGGGAGCCGGCATTCTGACGTTTCTTGCTCTCGGCATTTCGACGACGGTCATTCCAAATCCGATCTTTCCGAGAGAAGAGCCGGTTCGCATTGTGGACTACGGGATTCTTGCAACCATCACCGTGCTCGCGACTGCGTTGGGAGCCACGTACGCGATCCCCCGCTCATGCCCACTCGACAAACGATCTATGTTCTCCGGCGGCGTACTCTCGTTCCTCGCGATCAGTTGCCCGGTGTGCAACGCCGCGGTTGTCGCGCTGATCGGAACCGGCGGAGCACTCGCCTGGTTCGCGCCTGTTCAACCGATCCTGGGCCTCGCAGCGATCGGGCTTCTTTCATTCGCCCTGGTGATGCAGGTGCGGCAGATTCGGGGAGATAGCCCGGCTCCTGCACGTGCGACGGTGCAGAGCAATCCGGACACGACTTCACGGTAACGAACTGACCGGAACACTGCCGGATCGGCCGACATTCAGTGAACAATGATGACCTTACCGCAACCCTCCCGTTCTGATATCATGCGTCTATCTTATACATGTATCTTGTACATGGCAGACAGACGCACTGATTCCCGCCAAAACGGGAGGGCATCTTGGCTTTCCACGAATCGCCGGGAAATGAGGTCGACTCATTCAGGTCTGAATTGGTCGGGCGTGATCATGAGTTCGGACAATTACACCAGGCTCTCCAGCTTGCCACAAGGGGATCCGGTCGCCTGATCCTGATCAGCGGAGAAGCCGGGATAGGAAAAACGTCGCTCACCCAGGCGCTTACGCAAGAAGCCATTCAGGCCGGCGCGCTGGTCCTGAGCGGAGCCGCGTACGACCTCTCGTCCACCCCTCCGTTTGGCCCCTGGCTCGAGCTCGCGGATCGTTACCGTCCAACGAGCAAGCAACCGGAATCGCCGGAGTGGTTGAGTCGCGAAGCCATCGCCAACTCCGGAACATCTTCTGAAGAACGCTTTCAGGAGATGCAGTCATTCCTGATCAACCTCTCGGCTCAACAACCGGTCTTGCTCGTCCTCGAAGACCTTCACTGGGCAGATGAAAACAGCCTGGATTTGCTGCGCTATCTTGCCCGCTCGATATCCGGACGGGCGCTACTGATCGTCGCGACATACCGGGACGAAGAGCTGAGTCGAGAAGATCCTCTCTACCTGCGCATTCCCGTGCTGGTTCGGGAGTCAATGGCAGACCGCATCGAGCTATCACCACTCGACCGCTCTGAGATCAGCGACCTGGTTCGCGCCCGCTATGACCTCCCCGCACACTCCAGTGATCGGCTGATCGGACACCTCATGAAATTAACCGACGGCAATCCTCTGTTCGCGGTCGAACTGTTGCGGACTCTCGAACGCGATGGCGTGTTGAAGCAACACGACGGCGGATGGATGATCGACGAGATTCCGGATAGAACCGTACCGTCTCTGATTCAGCAAATGGTCGAGCAGCGCATGACATCGCTTTCCGAGCAAGCCCGGCAAACCGTTCAGAAGGCATCAGTCTACGGTTCCGTGATCCCGATCAACATATGGGAGCAGATCGCACCTGAAGGTAAGGCCTTCTCCGTCGCCGAAGAAGCGCTGGATGCGAACCTACTCGTTGAGTCACCGTCGACGAGTGGCCTGAGTTTCCGGCACGCGCTGATCAGGGAAGTGATCCACGCCAGCCTTCCGCTTCTGTCTCGCCGGATGGTTCACCTGGAGGTTGCAGAGATCCTGCTGACTGCCGCCTCACCCGATGCTGACGAGGTGGCCTACCACCTGCACCATGCGGGCGATGCCCGGGCATGGGGTTGGTTAATCCGCTCGGGGCTCAGGGCGCGAGACGCTGATGCCTGGCTGATCGCCGCGGAGCGTTTTGAGCAGGCGGCGCGAATGGTGGAATCAATACCAGAGTACACCCGGGCCCGAGGGTGGCTACTCTTCTACGCAGCCTACCTCATGCGCTACGCGCCTCTGATGCGGAACATTGACCTTCTTGGAGAATCGTTGCAGGCTGCCGTTGACTCCAGCGACTCGTTACTCCGCGGATATGTGCTCTATCATCGTGGCGCTGCACGTGCCATGCGAAACGACGTGCGGCACGGGGTCGAGGAAATCGAACTCGGCGTCGAGCAACTCGAAGAACTCGCCAGGCACCAATACGTCGGCGCCACGGAAACCTACTCCCGGGCGGTGCTTGAATCGCTGCTTGAGGGAGAGGACTACAGACCCGGTCCCGTTTCCGCAGAGACTGGTCGATTGCCCGTTTTTCAGCGTGGGGTGCTCATCAACTGGCTCGCTCAAAGCGGCCAGTACGTCCGCGCCAGCCAGATGGGTGAGCACTACAGTCAGGCGATCAGTGAACTTAACGTTGAAGACCAGATCCATCCCAGCTGGATACTTGGTCTGGCGCATGCAGCCGGAGCCCTGGGGCAGATCGACGCCGCGGCGGATCGATACTCGCGTGCCTTACACCGCTTTTACGAAATCGGCGACTACCACATGGTCGAGTACGCAGGCTGGGCGAACCTGATCATGCTGACGATCCCTTACCTGACCGACGATTCACGAGAGCGAGAGCGGCTGGTCCACGAGTCTGATCAAGCAATGCAGCGGGCTTCATTCATCAGCGGCGAGGATTTCCGGTGGTGCGGCACGCTCAACGATTATCTCGACGGCAACCTCGATTCAGCCTTTGAGTCGTGCAGTCGAGTGCTTGAGACGTCAACGTCATCAGTCAAGGTCGAGAGTGCGATAA
>SLMJ01000009.1 GCA_007133615.1 Thermomicrobiaceae bacterium
CTGGGGTCACTGGCGCGTGTTCGAACGACCCAGCGGCTATCTTTGTCCAGGCTCAATCGTGATCACGTCGCTGACCTCATCCGCCAGATTACCGGAATTGACCCGCCTGAGCACAGCATCGATGACGTTTTTTCCGAGACCGAGGGAAACCCGTTCTTTGTCACCGAGGTCGTCCGTCTTCTGGTTGATCAGCAGTACTTCGAGCATCCAGTTCCGTCCGGCAACTGGAACGTGGCCATTCCGGAGAGCGTGCGCGAGACGATCGGCCGTAATCTCGATCGGCTCTCGGAGCGGTGCAACGAGGTACTGCGTGTGGCGTCGGTTATCGGGCGAGAGTTCGATCTCTCGATCCTGCAACCCCTGGGTGACTTGTCCCTCGACGATCTGTTGGTAACGTTGGACGAGGCGATCGAGGCGCGGCTGGTGGAGGAACGATCTCGACCGGGTAGTTACCGGTTCGCGCACACGCTTGTCCAGGAAGCGCTGTACGAGGAAGTCTCGACCTCCCGGCGCTACCGGCTGCACGGCCTGGTGGGTGAGACGCTGGAACGGGAGCACAGCAACAATCTGCCGCCGCACTACGGGGACCTGGCGCGGCATTTCCGTCAGGCGTCGTTCGGAGCGAACCTCGAGAAGGCAATTGATTACGCTGTGAAGGCTGGCGACCAGGCGATGGAGCAGGTGGCCTGGGAGAGTGCGGTTGGACACTATCAGCGTGCCGTTGACTTGTTGGAGTCGCGTTCGCCGTTCGATCCAGTCCGGGTCAGCGAGACGCTGTTGAAACTCAGTGAAGCGCAGGGGAGGGCGGGAGTCAGTCGCGGTCGCAGTCTCGGCGCGGGGATTGACCCGGTATCCCGCGAAACGTCTATGCGCGCTGCGCAGATCGCGCGTGAGGCGAATTTGACCGAGCTATGGGCGAAGGCGCTTCTTGCGAATGCCGGTCTCAATCCCTGGGCTAGTGCAAGCATAGAAACAATGCAGTTAATGAATGAAGCTCTGTGCGCTCTTCCCCGGGAAGACAGCGCATTACGGGCACGCCTGCTTTCGCGGCTGAGCCGGGTCATCTACCTCCACACGGTGCTTCACGGAACGGAACGCGTTCCCGGCGTTCCCTCGTTTGAGGAAAGTGTGAAGTGGAGTGCCGAGGCGATCGAAATGTCGCGCCGCCTTGACGACCCTGCCGCGCTCTCTCATGCCCTCGTTATGCGCCCACTCTTCGTGACCGGACCGCTTGAAGAGATTGACGAACATCTTCGCATTACAGAGGAACAACTTGAGGCAGCGAGCCGCGCAGGCGATCAGGAGTTCCTGTTCTGGGGCGGGGGAGTGAAACACTGTTTCCTGCTCCAGCGCGGTGAGATCAAGGCCGCGAACGAGTTGGCGGAGCATCAATCCTCACTTGGCGAGTCACTCAGACTGCCACTGGTGGAATGGGCCCTCACGGTTCATCAAGCAGGCCGAGCATTGCGTACCGGCCGGTACAACGACGCGGACGAGTGCATCGAACGTGCCAACCAGCTGTGGCCGAACTCGGTCGTAACGAACTGCCAGCGCTTTGTTCTGGAACGTGAACAGGACCAGGTATCTGGAGCGACAAAGGAGATTGTTGAATCCAGCAGCGTCCCGCGGATGATTAGAATTCCGTTCGCTCTCGCTTATTCGCTGGAGACCGAAGGAGCGGACGCGGCCAGGGCCAGACTGCGGGACACCGTGTTGCGAGATTTCCTCGAACAGCCGAAGACGCCAGGGTGGATCAGAGGTCTGACTGTGATCTCCGAGGTATGCGCGGAGGTTGGCGATCGCGAATCAGCGTCGCTTGTTTACGAGATGCTGCAGCCGTTCGCTTATCAGAACCATAACGGTGAAGGGCCTGACGACAAGAGTGGAGGCTGCGTTTCTTACTACCTTGGATTACTGGCGACGACGCTGGAGCGCTGGGAAGACGCCGCGCGACACTTCGCGGTCTCGCTTGACCTTGACCGTCAATGGGGATACCGACCGTACGTAGCTTACACACAGTACTCGTGGGCGGACATGATCCTCCGGCGCGGAGATCCGGAGGATCGGGATCGGGCGTTGGAGATGCTCGCGGAGGCGAAGGCAAGCGCTCGCGAGATCGGCATGGTGCGTCTGCTGCGACTTATCGGCGAACTCGAGCGGCGGGAAGGACTCGTGCCTCGCCTGGATCGCACGAAGACCTGCGGTCTATCTCCACGGGAACTCGAGGTGCTGCGGCTCCTCGTCGACGGCAAGTCTGACCGCGAGATTGGCGAAGAACTCTTCATCAGCCATCACACGGTAATGCGCCACGTCTCCAGCATTCTTCGGAAACTGGATGTAGACTCCCGCAGCGCCGCTGCTGTCTATGCGGTGCGGAACGAACTCGTGTGACTGCCCCGTGCGACCGCACACCGGGGATTCACGCGATTCTCAAATCCCCATGTAACAAAATCACCCCTTCATACGTCATACATGTCAGAAGCGGTTCGGGCTTCCCCACCTGAATCGTTCCATCCAATTCCCTTCCCTTCCCCCGGCCCGCTCAGTGCCCTGTCCCCAGGCACAATGAGCGGGCCAACCTTTGTTAACGAGAACCGGGCCGGTCAAAGCCGGCCCGTTCTCGTTCATTCCAACATGCAGTTAATTAGAACCACCGCCAGAGCCACCACTTTTCAAACGCGAGTTTGGCCCAGTGGATCGGTATGTTCGGTCCGTAGATTCGTCCGACACCGGCACCGTATGGCGGGAATCCTTTCGGGTACTTTGTGCGGAGCATGGCAGCCTGACCGGCGCCGTACTCGATGAGTCACAAGGTATGCAGCTTGAACCTGGTCGGCTGACCATGCCCGGTGAGCTCGTGTGCGATGTTATGCGCCACCACGTCAGCCTGCTGATGGGCAACCACCCCGGCCTTCGACGCTGGCACGTTCGCCGAGTCGCCGATCGCGTAGACGTTTTCCCATTTCGTCGCCAGTGTATCGACGTCAACATCGACACCGGCATTTCCGGCCAGACCGGAGTCGAACAGGACCGATGATGGCCGATGCGGCGGGACGATGAAGAGGAGATCGAAGGGCAGTGAGCGACCATCAGTTGATCGGAGCGCGTTCGCGGAGCCATCGACCTGATCAATGACGAAGTCGGTGTGCAGGTTGATTCCCCTTAGCTCGAGGTGCTCACGCATGAACTCGCTGGGTTGGCCGCTGCCACCGAGCGGGCCTGGTTCCGAGGTGAAGAAGTCGATTGTGATGTTGTTCCGAACTCCGCGCTCGACCAGGCCATCTTCGATCAGCCAGGCTGCCTCGTACGGACCTGGTGGACAGCGATAGGGCGGAGACGAGATGCCGATGACGAGCCGTCCAGCAGTGAAGTTCCGCAAGGCCTCGCGGAATCGCAGCGCAGCTTCCATTTCCCAGGTGTGATGCGCCAGATGGCTGTCCCCGGGGATGTCGTCAGGATGCGTCTCGAATCCCAGTGAGGAAATGAGGTAGTCGTAGGCTATCTCGGCGTGGTCTGTCGTTACTTTCCGATTGTCGGTGTCGATATTGACGATCCGGTCGTTTAGGAATCGGACGTTGCGCCGTTCGATCGCGCTGAGATCGCGGGAGATGTCGCCCGGCTCCCGCCAGCCCCGTGCCATCCAGAGATAGCTTGACTGGTAGTAGTGCTGCGGTTTCTTGTCGATCAGTATGACGTTGTGATCTTTCCCGATCGATTCTCCGAGGTGGTTCGCGGCAACCGCTCCGCCGCTTCCACCTCCCAGGATCACGATGTTTCGTCTTGCCATGGCTGCTCCCTTGTGTGGGCGAAATCAGATCTACGTCTTTGCAGGGTCTTTGCCCTCGCGCTCGAACTCAGATGTCAGGCTGAGAACAGCATGGACTGGAATATCTGAGACAGCACGTGCCCAGTTCGATCGATAGAGCATCACAACACCAATTACCACCGCTGCGATGGATACGAGTGATTTCAGGCTCAATCAATGATCTCCTTTCATTCCACAATCACGCTCGGATTGCGCTTCTCAACGTTAGATGCAATCCGGATCGAGATAGTTACAAATTGCCAGACTCGGAAGGTCCTTTACCAGTTCGTAAAGCTGCCATCATCCCGTTTCAGGAACGGGCGCTCGAACGGCTGCCACGGGTTCGCCCGGGCGGCCTCGCGATCGAACTCCACGCCGAGTCCCGGAACGGTCGGCGGCAAGAGGTAGCCGTCTTCCCATTCGAACTGCACGTTGACGATCTCCGGCAGGATCTCTTGCGGCTTTTTCGGTTGCTCCTGGACGCCGACCAGCGGCATCGCCAGGTTGAAATGCAGGCAGGCGGCTGAGGAAACCGGCCCGAGCGGGTTGTGTGTCGCCAGCTTGATGTAGTGCGTCTCGGCCATCCCGGCGATCTTCTGTGCTTCAGTGAACCCACCGGCGATGCAGAGATCGATCCGGGCGTAATCGATCCATTCCTCTTCGATCAACTGCCGGAACTCCCACTTGCTACCGAACTGCTCTCCGGCCGCCAGAGGGACGCTGGTGCGCGGGCGCAGCATTTTGAACGAGTCCGGGTTCTCCGAGCGCAGTGGGTCTTCGATGAAGAACGGTCGAAACTTCTCCACTTCGTTGCAGAGCCGGAGCGAATCGGCCAGATCCAGTCGTGTATGGATGTCGAAGCAGATCTCGATCTCATCGCCAACCGCTTCCCGCACGGCCTCGAACTGTGCGACGGCGGCTTTGATCGATTCCCGCGGCTCCAGTCGCTGCGTATCCTGTGGCAGACCCCAGCGGACGAACTTCCAGCCCTCTTCCTTCGTCTGCAGGCACGACTCAACCAGCGGCTCGATCTCCATCGAATGTCCCACGTTGTGCGGATAGCAGACGACCTTATCCCGTGAGAGCCCGCCGAGTAGTTCGTAGACCGGCACGCCAAGCGCCTTACCTTTGATGTCCCAGAGCGCGATGTCGATCGCGGCGATTGCGCTGGCGGCAAGGTGCGTCGCCGGGAAGAAGCCGCTCCGATACAGCACCTGGGAGATGTGTTCGGTGCGCATCGGGTTTTCGCCGATGAGCAGTGAACTGAAGTGCTCGATGATGCCGACAATCCCGGCTTCCCGGCTGCCGATCCCGGTTTCACCGACCCCGGATATGCCCTCATCAGTGTCCACGACGACGAAGAAGAAGTTGCGGTGTCCGGCCCAGGTCGGAAATGCCTCGACGTTGGTGATCTTCATTGATCAATTCACCTTTCATGCGGGTTTCTCTGCGAACC
>SLMJ01000210.1 GCA_007133615.1 Thermomicrobiaceae bacterium
ACAACGGCGGGCTGGAGCTGTTCGGCTACCCGATCAGCCCCGAGTTCGAGGAAGAGAATCCCGCGGACGGCGAGACGTACACGGTCCAGTATTTTGAGCGTGCCCGGTTTGAGTGGCATCCTGAACATGAGGGAACCGAGTTCGAAGTGCAGCTCGGGTTGCTCGGGAACCAGGTGCTGGATAATCCGGGCTGGCGTCGCTGAGAACCGCTTCATCCTGATGCTACAATCAACCGCGGAGTGTGAACGACGCTTCGAGGCAGTAACACAGGAGATGGTGCGTATCGTGAGTCAGGACATGCAGGACCAGGACCAGACGAACCAGGTGGCAGTTCCGGACGAAACATCATCGGTCGCCACGGTTGATCCTCTTGCCGAGTTCGGGATTACGATTCCGTCCACTTCTCCAGTGATGCCGGCCGAACGGACGCTCGAGATTGCAGGAGCGGTCAGCTTTACGATTGATGTTGCTCGAATCGACCGCGCCGAGAAGTTCTATCACGAGCTGTTTCAGATGGATGTTATCTGCCGCGCCTGGCGACACGATGATGGATCCTGGGAAGTAACCACCGAGGATGTCGACTGGCCGCGGCTACTGATTAACGGCTACTATCCGGAGCTTGTGGTGCTCCAGCGCCCCGGCTGGACGATCGTGCTGCACGGCATGGGTCGTGGGCAGGTCCTGAAAGCGCCGAAGATCGGCGACGCTCTGGTGCCTGTATCGCCTGAAACGCTACGGAAGCTCCGGGCAAAAATCCTGATCAAGTCATACACCGTCGTCCAGGACGAGCCGGAGAGCTTCGCCTTCCGGGATCCATTTGCTGTCGTCTGGACGCTCGTCCCGGATGAATCGCTTTCGGGTTCAAACTGATCCGCCAGTATCGGAGAACACATTGATCGATGCCGTCAACGAGCTCATTGATGAGCTGAGCAAGACGACCGAGATCCTCAAGCAGAAACTCGGCGAGCGAGATGACATAACGCCGCAGTCCACTGACAATTGGGGCCCGGTCGAAATTGTCGCCCACATGGCGACTCAGGAGCAGGTTCAGCGCAACCGGATGCAAGAGATTCTGACCAAACACGTGCCCTATCTCAAGGACTGGGATCCGGAAAAAGCCGCGAAGGAGAAAGATTACTCCTCGATGGGCATGTCCGAGGTTCTGGCGGAGTTCGTCGATCAGCGAGGCGACACGCTGGTGCTGCTGGTGAACCTGGCGCTCAAAGACTGGGACAAAACCGGGGTGAGCGACACGATGGGTGAGGTCAGCATCGAAGACCTGGCGAGCGATCTGATCGACAGCGACCAGAAGTACCTGGCCGAGATTGACAAGCATCTGGGGTAGGAGCCCTCACCCCCTACCTCTCTCCCAATGCTGGGAGAGGGGAGAACTCCATTCTGTGCAATCTCGGTGCACTGATTCGCAACTCGCCTCTGCTAGACTTCCACTGTGACTGACTCCAGAGTGACCCACACCAGCCGGATAACCGATCATTGGTATGTCGACGTCGCGACCGAGCTGCGTACGCGTGACCGACATCGCCTCCTGACCTATTCGATTCCGGACCATCTCCGGGAGGATGTTCTGGAAGGCGGGCTCGTCTGGGTGCCGCTGCGGAAAGGCCACAAGGTCGCCGTGGTCGTCCGGGCGCACCGGGAGCCGCCGGATTTCGAAGTCCGCGACGTTCAGGCGATTGTCGAACCCGGCTTCCAGTTCTCGGACGGGCAGTGGGAGATCATCGAATGGCTGTCCGAGCAGACAGTCTGCACGCTCTATGATGCGACGGTTCCATTCTTCCCTCCCGCCGCGACAACACGCGGTGTTGAACATCTTTCCTTGCGAGACCCATTGCCGGTTGATCCGGATAGTCTGACTGCGGCACAGCGCGAACTCGTCCTGCTGCTGCAGCGTCGCGGTGAGATTGGCCTGGATGTCGCCAGACGGGCGCTGGGCCGTCGCTTGACTTCAATCATTCCGTCGCTGGAAAGCCAGGGCGTCATTAACCGTACGGTCCGGGTCCGGGCAGGTACGCCGAAGACCCGCAAGGCGCGGCTGGTGCAGCGTACAGAAGAAGCTGCTCCGGATCTATCGCGTTCACCGGCGCAGCGCCGGGCGCTTGAAGTCGTTGAACGCCGGTTGCGCGTAAGTCGTGGACAGCCGGTGTCCTGGGATGATCTCACCCGGCATACCGGAGTAAATAGCCGTGCGCTCAATGAGCTAAAGAAGCGGGGGATGATCGAGGTCGAACAGGTCCCGGTTCCGCAGCCGGCTATTGACAGGGATCTCCGGGAGTCACGCCCGCTGAGGTTGTCAGAGGTGCAGGCAAGCATCTGGCGCCGGCTGCACGCGTCGCTGCGTAGTCGTCAGTTCGCCGAACTGCTCCTCCACGGCGTAACCGGGAGTGGAAAGACGGAGCTGTATCTGCGCGCTGCTGCCTGGTGTTTGAGCCGTGGACTGGGCGTGATCATGCTGGTGCCAGAGATTGCGCTGGCCTCGCAGATAAGCCAGCGTATTGCCGCGCGGTTTCCCGGTCAGGCGGCAATCGTTCACAGCAATCTCACTGAAGCGGAGCGTTATCACATCTGGGATGGCGTGCGGAATCGCCGGATTCCGATCGTTGTTGGCCCTCGCTCGGCACTGTTCTCACCGATGCCGGAGATCGGGCTGATCGTCATGGATGAAGAGCACGATCCTTCGTTCAAACAGGGGCAGATTCCACGCTATCACGCCCGCGACGTTGCCCGGTTGATTGCGCAGCAGCACAACGCCATGCTCCTTCTCGGGAGCGCAACGCCGGACGTCTCTACCTATCAGCGGGCGATCGACGGTGAGATCGAGCGACTGGAATTACCCGAGCGGATCGGTGAGCAGGTCGGAATCCTGACGAACGGAAGTGGCCCGCCTTCTCTGGAGCTACCGGAGGTCGAGGTTGTCGACATGCGGGAAGAGCTCCGGCACGAGAACACTGGACTTTTCAGCCGTCCGTTGATCGAGCGCGTGAACCAGACGCTCGACCAGAACGAGCAGACGATTCTCTTCCTCAATCGTCGAGGGGCGGCGACGTTCATTCAGTGCCGTTCATGCGGGCACGTGATCGAGTGCCCGCTTTGCGATGTTTCGCTGGTCTATCACCCGGATCGCCGGCGGGCGCTCTGTCATCGTTGCGGATATCAGACACAGACGCCGACTCGCTGCCCGGCCTGCGAGCTCATGACGATGAGCTACTACGGGAGCGGGACGCAGCGTGTCGAGCGCGAGGCGAGAAAGCAGTTCCCGAATGCCCGGGTACTCCGGTGGGACCGCGACGTCATCCGGGGGAACGTCACCCACGAATCGCTGATGAATCAGGTGCTGAATCGCGAGGTCGATATCGTCGTCGGAACGCAGCTCGTCGCAAAAGGATTCGACTTTCCGGATGTCATGACGATCGGCGTTATCAATGCGGACGGCCAGCTTCATCTTCCGGATTTTCGAGCCGGGGAGCGGACGTTCCAGCTGCTGATGCAGGTTGCCGGCCGCGCCGGGCGCCGGACCGGTGGCTCCCGGGTGATCTTCCAGTCCTACAGCCCGTATCACTATGCGATTCAGGCTGCGGCGGGTCACGATTATCAATCGTTTGCCGATGACGAACTCGCATTTCGCGAGGCCCATCATTATCCGCCCTTTTCGAGACTGGTTCGCTTGCTCAATCGAAATCTGGATGCGGTCGAATGCGAAAATGCGGCGCATCAACTGGCGGAAGATCTCAACCGGGAGATCGAGCGGGCCGGATATCAGGATGTCGAGATTCTGGGGCCGACGCCGGCGTTCGTTGCCCGGATTCGCGGCTACTATCAATGGCAAATCGTGCTGCGTGGCGAGGATGCACGGGAGCTGGTCGCAGGAGCCGGGATTGCTCCGGGCTGGCTCATAGACGTCGATCCACTCAGCATGATTTAGCCCCACACAACGGTCGAGGCGGGCCGGGCTCTGACGAACACCTGTATACTAGGGGATGAACGTGAGGCGCGTTCTATCTCGTCCGTACGACTGCGAGGTTACAGGGCATTATGGCGGTAATGGAGATAATCACCGAGGGCGATTCGCGTTTGCGCCAGAAGGCGTCGAAGGTGCGCAAAGTCGATGACGACGTGCGAAAGCTTGCCGCGGACATGATGGAAACGGTGGAAAACACTCCCTATGCGATTGCGCTGGCCGCGCCGCAGGTCGGAGTTCTTCGTCGTGTTATCGTGGTCAGTTTGCCCGCTGAGGAACCCGAAGAAGTCGAAGAAGGTGAAGAGCCGGAGGGGCCAGTCCGACTGATGCTGGCGAATCCAGAGGTCATCCGTTCAACCGGCCAGCAAACCGGAATTGAAGGGTGCCTGAGCATCCCCGGCTGGATCGGCGAAGTCAAACGCGCTATGCACGTGACCGTTCGCGCCCGGGACATGGAAGACAAGGAAGTCCGCGTCAAGGCGCATGGATTCCTGGCACGCGCTCTTCAGCACGAGATTGACCACCTGGACGGGATCCTCTTTGTCGATCGGATTGAAGATCGGGAGACTTTGCGGTACGAGCCGTTCGAGGATGAGGAAGAAGTCGAGGGCGAGACAGAGAATGTTGTCGCTCCGGAGACGATCGGGCAGGCAAACCAGCGTTCGGACTGATTCTCAGCTTTCGTCGCGACCACGGTTCCGGGTATCTGCGGTTCCACCGGAGGTCTGATCGATCCGGCAACCTTCGGCGACGATGATCGAGTCGATCACGCTCAGGGTCTTCTCAACACGATCTGTCTCATTGAACACAACATAGTCGAAATCCCGGACGCGTCCGAGTTCCCAGGAAGCGGTTGTTGCTCGTTCCATAAGGGCATCCGGATCATCCGTCTTGCGGCCACGCAGGCGTGCGGTGAGCTCACCCATTGTCGGAGGCAGAAGGAACACAAAGATCGCGTCCGGCATGATTTCCCGAATCGTTGCCGCACCCTGAACGTCGACTTTGATCACGACATTCTTGCCATCGGCAATCTCGTCCTCCACACGCTTGCGGGGAACACCGTACAGATTGCCGTATACCTCGGCAGATTCGAGAAAATACCCGCTTTCGAGTGATTCTTCGAACTCCTGCCGGGTCATGAAGATGTAATGGACGCCATCGATTTCGCCGGGACGTCTGGGGCGGGTCGTCGCTGTGACAGCGAACGAGTAGTCGGGATGCCTGAGCCGCATCTCTTCAATGACTGTATCTTTGCCGACACCGGAGGGCCCCGAGATCACGATCAATCGCGGACGGTTGAGAGAACGCAGATCATCGATGACTTCGTCAGCTTCCTGGTTCAGTCGAAGATCGTCTCTCACCGCTGCACCCTCAATTCCATCCCCTGAGGGCACTGAAGCCAGCACCCGCGTATCCCCGTCGCATGATGGCACACCACCCGGGGGTAATGCGAATTGCGCTGGTGCGACGGGTATGATTGCTGGTGGGTAGACTTGCGAATCGATCGGGAGTGACGAGGGAGTATCCGAAGGAAGGAACCGTTCGCCTGTGTTCGATGTATTGACAATCGCTGCGGTCACCGACGAACTCTCCGACAGCGTGGTGGACGGTCGGATCCAGAAGGTGATCCAGCTGGATGAGCTGAGCTACGGTCTCGAAGTGTTCAATCACGGAAAGCGACGCATGCTCGTTGCCCGGGCGTCGAGCCAGACGCCGGGGCTGTATGTGTCGGACACGCGACTGACTGCTGACCCCGATCAGGTTTCCCCACTCCTCCTGCTGCTCCGTAAGTACGCCCGTGGTGGATTCGTCGTCGGCGTGGAGCAGCCACCCCTCGAGCGAATCGTGCGGCTCAGTATAGCGAAGCGGTTTTTCCCGGACAACCGCGCTGACGATGACGAGGACCTGGACAATGAAGCCGCAGAGCTTGTCTACACCCACCTGATCGTTGAGCTGATGGGACGGCACAGTAACGTCATCCTGCTCGATGACGACGATACTGTTATGGATTCGGCCAAGCGGGTGACGTCTGAGATGAGTCGGGTTCGTCCGATCCTTCCGCATCGCACCTACGAGAATCCACCGCCGCAGACGAAGCAGGATCCTCGTAGGCTGGATGCGGATTCGGCGCGAGCGATTATTTCGTCAGGCGAAGGCAAGACGCCGTTGACGCAGCACCTGGTTCGATCGATCAACGGTTTCAGCCCGCAGATGGCACACGAGGCGGTATTCCGTGGATTCGGGACGACTGATCTCAAAATCAGAGACCTGGACCAAGCCGACGAGCCAGAACGGAAACTCGCGGATGGAGTCCGTGCAATCGTCTCGGCTATGGAAGCGGGCAACTGGGAACCATCGGTCTATCTGGATGACGGTGCTGTTCGCGCCTTTGCGCCGATTCAGTTGCAGTACATGAGCGAGTACGAGCGAGAACCGTATGAATCGATCTCTGCGGCCATAGAGCGAGCGCTGGAGGCCGGCGGTGTTCAGAAGCCAGTTCGTCACGCGCAGCGGCGAGAGACACTGGTCGCTGACATCCAGAACGCGGTCGAACGCTCGGAAGCTCGGGTGCGGTCGCTGACCGAGCAACTCGAGCGGGCAGAAGAGGGCGATGAGCTCCGTCAGAAGGGCGAGTTGATCTACGCGTATCTGTGGAAGATCAGCCCGGGAGATTCCGAACTCGATGCTGACGGCACAATCATCAAGCTGGATCCGGATCTTTCCGCCAGCGACAATGCTCAGCGCTACTTCGAGCGTTACCACCGCCTGAAGCAGGCATCCGAGAACCTGCCGAAGCTGTTGAAGCGCGCTCAGGCCGAGCTGGATTACGTGCGGCAGCTGCGTACGCAGGCCGAACAAGCAGATGGAATCGAGCAGATCGAGCAGTTGCGCCGCGAGTTTCAGGCGCATGAAGATGCTCGAGCCTCGGATGCGAGAGAGGGCAAAAAGAAGGGAGCCCGCCAGCCGAAGCAGAAGAATCCTGATACGTACCGAACGGATCGCTCGGACATCATCTATGTCGGTCGGAGTGGTCCACAGAACGAGCGTGTCGTCTTTGACATGGCGAGCGGGAACGACACCTGGCTCCACGCTCGAGGCTTGCCCGGATCGCACGTTGTTGTTCATTGGGCGGGCCAGCCTGATGATGACGTGCTCGAGACTGCGGCGTCACTCGCTGCCTGGTACAGCTCCGGTCGGACGTCCACGACGGTTGAAGTGGATGCCACCGAATGCCGGTACGTGCGAAAGATTCGCGGCGCCGGGCCCGGAATGGTTACTTACCGGCATGAGCAAACCTTGAACGTTCGGCCCCGAAGCCCGGAGGATCTCGGTTTGAACGGTTCGTAATGCAGGAAACTCCTGACAGCGACCTATCCTGATGGCACTGGTAACAGGCAAACCGGGTGGTTGAATTAAGATCGGTCGAAAGTGCGGCCGCTGACCACCGGAATCAGGAACCTCGTTGAAACCTGTTATGACGTCTCTCCGCGGATCGCGATTCTGCACAATGTCCAACGTGGTACGCATCTTCTTCACCGGAGCAGTCGCGATTCTGCTGCTCGCCGTGTCCGCCTGCCAGGGCGATGAGCCGGAACCGGTGACGGTGGAAGGTGGTGACCCGGAACGCGGAGAAGAGCTGGTGGTCTCATACGATTGCGGATCGTGTCACTTCATCCCCGGTGTGGAGGACTCCCGCGGACACGATGCCCCTGGCCTGCAGATGTGGGCGAACCGGTCCTTTGTTGCCGGCTCAGCGCCAAACGAGCCGGGAAACGTGATGCAGTTTCTGATGGAGCCGGACAGCATCCAGCCAGGAAGCGCCATGCCGGAACTCGGGATCTCTGAAGAAGAAGCCCGGCACATCACGGCGTTTCTGTTTACGGTGGGCCCACCGGAGTAACCCGTTTGCACGAACGCTCGGTACGGGCCAGAACCCTACTTCGGCGCTGCGGCTTCGACCAGCTCGATCAACTCGTCCTTCGAATCGTTTGGCGTGATCGACCGGACAACGATCTCATCGAGCACACCGTCCCACGCTTTCAGTCGCTCCTGGATCTCCGCGGCATCGTTGGCCGCGATGCTGGCGTCTACTCCGCCAACGCCCATTCGCTCGAAATGCGCGGCATACTGCGGAATCGCCTCGTAGCGTGCGGCCTCTTTCTTCAGTTTCTCCAGACCATCTTCTCTCAGTGAGACGCGCACGTACGTCATGATCCGCGGGACCGGACGGCCCGCGCTAGCGGCTCCTTCACGGACGATATCGGCCGATTTCTGCGCGTACTCCGGGGTCAGCCAGTTGAAGAGAACTCCGTCTGCGACTTCTCCGGCCAGCCGGCACATTTTCGGGCCGAGCGCCGCAAGATAGACCTTGCATCCGAGCTCCTGTCGCAGGGTTTCTACGTTCTCCCGGGCTGCCTGCAGGGCGCCCTTACCGGATGTGCCAATTCCGAGCAGCAGTCGATCAAGCGGCAACTCCCGATCGGTTCCTTTCCCGGCACGTTGAACGACGTCATCGGCCGGATGCTTGAGCACCGGAATAACACCTACGCCGAGATTCATTGCGCTGGTGGCGTTGCCGGCAACGCGAAGGACCTGCAACCCGTCCGTCCCGGGTGAGTTGTTAGTCCAGAACGACGTGTAGCCGAGCGCTTCGGCTCGTTGTGCGGTCGGGGCGATGACGGATTCATCTACACTGACGGCAATTCCGAATCCCCGTGGCGATGGCATTTGGCTAACCTTCCCGTTTGCTACCCATTTTGAATCAGAGGAGGCCTCGTTTCCTGACTCTAGCCCAGAGGAGTGAGTCAGGCAATCCCGGTGAGTCGACAAGGACCGGAGGAGTTTAACGGTGTTGCTTCGAGGAGAACGCGTGTCGTTGCGCCCGATACAGCCTGGTGATCTTCGATCGATTCTGCGCTGGCGCAGTAATCCCGACAATACCCGGTACTGGATCACGCAGGACGTTCCGGCACTGGATGATCTCGAGCGGCAGATGGAGCTCAAGCGAGCCTGCGGAGACATCACGCGGCTGATCGACGACGAGAATTGCAAAGCGATCGGGTATGTGGATCTGTTCGGAATCGACAGCGAGCACCGGCATGCCGAGCTCTCGATCATGATCGGCGAACCGGATCAGCAGGGGATGGGCTACGGTCGCGAGGCGCTGGAACTGACGTTGTCGCTCGCTTTTTCCAGTTCCGACGACGATGGACTCGGGTTGCACAAAGTCTCGCTATGCGTGGTTGAAGAGAACAACGCAGCACGGCGGCTCTACCGTGCGTGCGGTTTTCAGGAGGAGTGCCGGCTCCGCGAAGACTTCTATCGGGACGGTGCCTGGCATGATCAGATTCTCATGAGCATCCTGCAGCGGGAGTTTTACGCCCGTCACCGCGGATAGTCGTAACCCGGTTCATGAAAGCAGACAGACGCCCGGCGCATTTGCCGGACGTCTGTGCTTGTACTCGAGATTCCAGAAACTCAGTAGTTGAACGGAAGCGTTACCCGCACTCGGGAGTACTGCAATGCCGGGGAGTCTGTGCGAACGTACCGTGTTCGGTTTGCACAGATGTCCAGAGCGACCGCTTCGATGCCAAAGAAGATCGCCAGGGCAACGAGTGGTGAGGCAAACGTCGTCACGATCAGCAGTGCGGCGATCCCGACCCCGAGTGCCGTGGCCCACATTATTGCGCCCGAGATGAGCAGTTCGGCCCGTGAACCAGTAAGCGTCACCAGATACGGTGATCGGGCATTGCGGAACAGATGCGACAGGGCGGTACCTGCTGCCGCAACTACCAGAGAAATGATTACAATGCCTTCCAGGCTCATTACAGCGTCGGTGTTCATATCTCCCCCTGTGCGTCGTGCCCGGAGTCCTTTTTCCCCAACCTTCACACAGTATGAATCACTCGCGTGGCGAACACTATAGCGTATGCGTACCGTCAATCACCGGCGATATTCCCAGTACGAGCGGCAAATTTTCCCTGTGTGTGCTGGTACTTTCGTCGATATGACGGGGAGGGGATTGAATGTGGATCATGGAGCCGGACCGGTTGCGCGCGAGCTTGACCGGTCCGGCGGAGGTTCAGACGAGCGGCTAGCTGGCGAGGTTGGCGGTTACCGCAATTTCGACGTTCCCACGCAGTGAGTTCGAAATCGGGCAGCCCTTTTCCGCCTGCTGGGCGAGTTCGTCAAAGCCGGATTGATCCAGCCCGGGCACCTTGCCGGTGACGTTGAGGTCGACCTTCGTAACCTTGGGACCACCGTCGACCATGTCCAGTGTGCAGACACAGTCCACAGTGAGCTGTTCTGGTGCGTGGCCCGCCTGGCCGAGCACGTTCGAGAAGGCCATCGCATAGCAACTGGCCTGCGCGGCGGCGATGAGCTCTTCCGGGCTCGTCTTGCCGTCAGGTGATTCGGTCCGGGCCGCCCAGGTCACTGGAAGTTCGGACGCAGCGTTGCTGCTTGCGAAAGTCATCGAACCAGTGCCATCGGCGAGCCCGCCGTTCCAGACGACACTCGCTTTTCGTTCTGCCATCGGCATAAGTGATTCCTTCCCTTTCAGGTGCTGAGCCTGTCAGCGTCGTCAACTTCTACGATTGTTCAGCACTAATTCTGCCAGCAATACTCTGTGCGCTCGAAAGGTCCCTACCGCGCCAGGGCCTGGAGATACCGGCAGTAGCCTTCGCGCATCCGCTGGAAATCGACCAGCCGATAGGACTCGTTTGGTGCGTGCATGCCGTTTTCGGGAAGCCCCCAGGAGAAGAAGACCATGTCTGCCTCGAGCTCTCGCTGGAAAAGTTCTGCGACTGGAACAGTGCCGCCAACTCTCGTGACATACACGTCTTTGTCGTACATATCTTCCAGGACGTCCATCGCGGTCTTCAATCCGGGATGGTCGCGACTGATGTTGAACGGGTAGGCCTGGCCAGGAAACGGTTCGACTTCCACGGTTGCACCGACCGGACAATGCTTCTGGCAGTGGGCATCAATCAGTTTGACGATCTCGACCGGATCCTGATCCGGAACCAGACGGCAGGTGATCTTGAGGTGCGCTTCGTTCGGGGTGACCGTTTTGACGCCGTCGCCCTGGAATCCGCCCCAGAAGCCGTTGATATCGAGAGTCGGCCGTGCCCAGGCGCGCTCGTTCGGCGAAAAGCCGGCTTCGCCTTTGAGCCCGGAAACGCCGACCATCTCCTTGTAGGCTTCTTCGTCGTAGGGCACCTTCGCAATGTCTTCGCGATCAGTCTCGGTCAGATCAACGACCTTGTCGTAGAAACCGCCGACGGCAATTCGGTGATTGTCATCGTGGAACGTGGCTGCGAGCTCCACGAGTGACTGAACCGCGTTCGGAACGTTTGCGCCGTGGACTCCGGAGTGGAGATCGGTGGCTGCCGTTTTCAGATTGACCTGGCATGCCGCCAGACCTTTGCTGGAGACGGTAACGGATGGCTGATCGGCAGCGTGCATGCCGCCGTCGGCGGAGATCACGAAATCACAGGAGAGCTTGTCTTTGTGTTCGCGGATGACAGGCGCCATGGACGGAGATCCGATCTCCTCTTCACCTTCGAAGAAGATCTTGACGTTCACCGGCGGCTGCCCGTCGGTCTTGTACAGTGCTTCGAGCGCCTTGACGGTTGCGTAGGAATTTCCCTTGTCGTCGGAAGCACCGCGAGCATAGAGGCGGCCGTCCCGCTCGGTTGGCTCAAACGGAGGAGTCTCCCAGAGTTCCAGTGGATCCGGTGGCTGGACGTCATAGTGCCCGTAGATCATCACCGTGGGCTGGTTATCGTCGACGTGCCAGTGAGCGAAGACGATCGGGTTGCGATCGGTGGGAATGAGTTCGACGCTTGGAAAGCCGGCTTCCTTGAGCTTTCCTGATACCCATTCGGCTGCCTTGCGAACGTCGTCATCATGATCGGGCAGAGCACTGATGCTGGGAATCCGGAGATACTCTTTCAGTTCTTCAACGTGCGTCTCGTAGTTATCGCGCAGGTAGGCGCGCCATTCCATTGACACGAAGCTATCCCTTCTTAACGAGCGTGCGGGGAGCCCGGGCTCCCCGCAATGCTGCCGAGTTCGTTTACAGTACGCCGAGTTCTTTGAGGCCTTTGCGCGTCTTTTCCATCTGATCTGAGGTGAGGAACTGAAGCGGATGGGTCATGTATCCGCCGCAGAGTCCCCGGAAGACGTGCGGCGCCTTGTATCCGGCCGGGCCAGGTCCAATCTTGCAGACATCGACGACCTGCGTCAGCACACGCTGGCGGTCGGCTGCCTTTGCGAGGTCGCCAGCTTTGACGAGATCGAAAATCTCGCGCTCCAGCGCTGGCGCAGCGTTCACTGTCCCACCGATGATGCCATGGCCGCCGATCAGCAGGTTGGCCATCAGCATGCCGTCTGCACCCGTGAACAGCGTGAAGCCAGGAGCCTGTTTCGCAACCCGCGCGTAGTGAGTGAAACCGGTGTAGTCGCCGCTGCTGTCCTTGATCCCCATGATGTTCCGGTGCTGGGCGAGTTTCTCGACTGCATCCGCAGAGATCTTGACCTTGGTGACTTGTGGAATGTTGTACATCATGATCGGAAGCGGGCTTTCGTCTGCGATGTACTCGTAAAACTCGATCACACCCTGACTATCCAGGTTGTAGTAGAAAGGCGGGGGCACCAGCGCGGAAACCACGCCCGGCTTCTCCATCTTCTTGAGATCTTCAACGATTTCGGTCGCAACCGTCCCGGCGGCGCCCGTCATGATAATGCCGGGGTTCTGTCGTTCACTGTTCGCCTTGAGGACAGCGTCGAGGACTTCGAACCGCTGATCGCGGCGAAGACCGTTGCACTCACCGGTGGTGCCGAGAATCGAGAGCCCGTGGCATCCGTTATCCAGCAAGTGATTCGCCACATTCTTCAGTCCGTCGTGATCGACTTCTCGCTCGGCAGTAAGCGCGGTGGCCATTGCCGCATAGACACCTTCGTAGGCCTGTTTGTCCGCCACTGAAAACCTCCCCGTGGACTTGCTGTGCTGATTCAACGCACATGGAACGGTCGCGACGATCGCTTCGTCGTGTTCAGTCGCATCGTAGCATAGCGGGTCACGGTAGTCGTGCCGGACAGCAGTAGGAACCTTTTCGTATCAGGCATACTTGAGACGGATTGCGTTTCAGCAAGGCAGGAGGCCGAATGATCGATGAACAGGATATCTACGAAGCGCTGGATGGCGATGAATCCGGCGACGAGAGCGATGTAACAGAGACGGAACGGCTGAGTCAGTCCGCTCGCCGGGAGCGACTCGCCGAGGTGCGTGAGAAGATCGGTGATCACGCGCAGCTGGATGGCGATGTGATTGTCATTGAAGCAGGAGAACCGGTCGTGCTCCACATCGAGCTCGATCGCGATGGAACGTTCACACTCACCTGGTGGGCCACCGCGCTCAACGAGAAAGGTCACCACCGCTGGCGAGACGCCGCAGCGCCACTGCTGCAGGAGCGCGAATCTATTCACACCTCGGCGCTCGGTGGTGGGTATTTGATTGAAATCGAGCAGACCTCACGCGATGAGCAGGAAGTTCTCCAACTCGCGGCAGACGAAGCCCGCGTGGAGCGGGTGCGGACCTTGCTGACCTCGTTCCCCGAGGCAGTTGCCGCGTTGCCGGAGGAGCCTGTTCCAGACTACCTGATTCCGCCTGAACCGGAGTTGCCCCCACTGGGTGAGGCAGAGGTTGGCGAAGAGGAGGATGAAGAACCAGCGCCAGATGGGGAGATCGCTACCTAGCACTGGTGGGTCGCGTTAAACTGGATTAGTGACTCAACCTTAATCAGTTTCGCGAGGAACTACCATGACGGTAATGCATACCAGCAAGGCGAGACGTATCGGTGATTATTTCGGAGGCTTGCTCTCCGGCATCGAAGGCGCAAAGGGACTCTGGGCACTCCAGGAGGATGGCCAGGTGGAACTCTGGCTCGTCGTGGATGCAGACAACATGGATGCTGAGCGCGAGTTCCATAGTCTTTTGGGACGTGTGCTCGCGGCATTTCCCGAGAGCACGATCGATTTGCGAGTGGTCAACGCTCATCGGGTCGGCGAGCACAACGCATTTACGGCGGTGCCGGGTGACGCAATCAAGATCGAGATTTGATCTTGTGATTTGCAGTTTCAATCGAACGATGATTACGTCTCCGCCGAACGCAATCTGACGATAGCAGCGGATCTCCTTCACCACGTCCCAGAGGGATTGACAGAGCCTGCCTACGAGTGGGTTGTAATCGTAAGTTTCTACTCCTCCGTCCGATTCCTCAATAGCTGGATTATGCAGTTCCACGGAGCCCTACCCATCAATCATGGACAACGCTTTCGGGCGATTCAGAACGGTCCGGTACTCCGGTCGTTACTTCCCGACTACTCGATGTTACGCAGTTGGTCTGAAGAGGCCAGGTACACGTCGCCGGCTGGAGCATTCGAGGAGGAAACGGCTCGCCGAGCTGTTGAGATGGCAATCACGATTCGGGATCAGCTTCGTGCTCAACGTGACGATCGGTAAGCGGTAACTGGTATCGTTCCTGCATGGCAATTGGTGAAACAGATCATGATGGCGCCGAGAACTGGCGCCGGGAGGAAGGGATCTTTATGGTTACTGGACCAACAATGGGCAAGAACCCGCCCAACGACAAGCTGCACTTCGGGATCGTTACCGGCCAGCACTGGCTCGACTGGGATCACCTGAAGTACCAGTGGAGCTTCGCCGAAGAGACCGGGCTCGATTCAGCCTGGGGCTTCGACCATTTCTACTCAATGTACGGCGGCGACCAGGGCCCGTGTTTCGAGGGCAACACGATGCTTGCCGGCCTCTCGCAACACTTCACCCGCCTGCAGTTCGGCCTGATGGTCACCGGTCTGACCCACCGGCATCCATCCATTCTGTTCAAGGAAGCGGTGACGCTCGACCACATGTCCGGTGGTCGGTTCATTCTTGGAATCGGTGCTGCGTGGAACGAGCCCGAGCATGAGTGGTACGGAATTCCATTCCCATCGGCGAGAGATCGCGTCGACCGCTTCGGCGAGGCGATGGAGATCTTCCGACGCTTCGAGACCGAAGAGCACACCACGTTCGAAGGACAGCACTACCAGATCAAGAATGCCCCGTTCCAGCCGAAACCGGTTCATGGACACATCCCGATCCTGGTTGGCTCCCGTGGCAAGCGGATGATGCGGCACATCGCGAAATATGCTGATCAGTGGGATGGTCGCGGCACGCCGGAAGAATACGCCCAGCATTCAGCGCGACTCGACGAGCTCTGCCGGGAGATCGGCCGGGATCCGTCCGAGATTCGCCGGGTGCTCGCTGGCGGCGGACACAACTTCCAGAGCGAGGATTATTTCCGCAATCACGTGAAGTCGTACCATGAGGTCGGTGTGCGAACGTTCCTGTTCGACATGCCGCTCGGGGAGGTAGACCCGACGGTCCGGAATATCGCGGAAAAAGTGATTCCCGAGCTTCGGGATGAGCTCGACGGGAAGTAACAGATCTCGATCAGCGTGTTGATCAGATCAACGCAGGGAAAGGAAACACAATGATCGGTGGCCCGACCTACGGCAAGAATCCGCCCAATGACGTCGTCCAGTTCGGAATCGTGACTGGTCAGCACTGGCGACCACTCGAGGAATTGCGCGAGCAATGGGACTTTGCCGAAGAATCCGGGCTTGATTCTGCCTGGGCTTTCGATCATTTCTTCTCCCTGCGTGATGACGAAATGGGTCCCTGTCTGGATGGCTGGACACTGCTCGGCGCTATGGCCGAGCGAACCAAGCGTATCCAGATGGGGCTCATGGTCACCGGCCTGACCCACCGCAACCCGGCGATCCTGCTGAAGCAGGCGGTCACAGTGGATCACGTCTCTAACGGTCGACTGATTCTGGGCGTCGGTGCCTCCTGGAACGAGCGGGAACACGAGGCGTACGGTATCGAGTTCCCGTCGCCGAAGGTTCGCGTCGATCGCTTCGGCGAGGCAATGGAGATGTTCCGCCAGCTTGAGACGCAGGAACGAACAACGTTCAATGGTGATCACTACTCGCTCGACAATGCGCCGTTTGAACCGAAACCGGTTCACGGTCATATGCCGATTCTGGTGGGATCCCGCGGCAAGCGCATGATGCGGTTCATCGCCCAATACGCCGATCAATGGGATGGAACCGGGACGCCGGAAGAGTATGCCGAACACTCGGCGCGGCTCGATGACGCCTGCCGTGAGGTGGGACGCGATCCGTCCGAGATCCGCCGGTGTCTGACGACCGATGCCGGACTCGAGAGCGAAGACGCTTTCCGCAAGCACGTTGCTGACTATCGTGCCGCCGGTGTGCAAACGTTTCTGATGCGTATTCCGACCGGTCCAGTGAACACGACTATCCGGAACATCGTCGAGAAGGTTATTCCGGAGCTTCGGGACGAATCCAGCGGGAATTAGTTACCCACTGTCAGAAGAGTTCTGATTTCCGGCCCGGCTTCCGGGTAGTGGCGTACGTATGCATGTTCCTGTTGACAAGCTGGCACGCCTCAGCGTATAATTCGATCGTCGCGCGAACACTTGTTCTGCTAATCGTCTCTGCTTGCCGAGTTGCGCGCCAGATTTGAACGCGTAGAATCAGTCGGTCGGGACACGTTATGCGCTGAACCGCTCGTATACGGTTGGCGCCTGACTCATTTGCATCGAGGAATCAATGACGGTGGCTACTGAAACACGGACCTATACCAGTGCTGATATCCGCGTGCTCGAAGGGATCGAAGCGATTCGGACCCGGCCGGGCATGTACATCGGCTCGACCGGCTCGACCGGCTTGCATCATCTGATCTGGGAAGCGGTCGACAACGCGACTGACGAAGCAATCGCCGGATATGGCGAGAACGTCTGGGTTGCGATCGAACCAGACGGCTGGGTGACGGTCCGCGACGAGGCCCGGGGGATTCCGTTCGACCCCAAAAAGATCAACGGCAAGAAACTGCCGGCAGCAACGGTGATTCTGACGGTGCCGCATTCCGGCGGGAAGTTCGATCAGGGCGCCTACAAGACCGCGGGCGGGCTTCATGGTGTCGGCGCGACCGTCATCAACGCACTCTCGGAGAAACTCGAACTGACGATCTGGCGTGATGGTCAGGAGTTCTTCCAGACGTTCGAAAAGGGTGTGCCGAGCAAGCACGTCATCTCCGAATGTGATCCGAAGAAGTCCGGCACCCAGTTCCGCTGGAAATTCGACTCCGAGATCTTCACCGACACGATTGGGTACCAGCAGGAGATTATCGAGAGCAGACTCCGGGCGGCAGCATTCCTCAACCGCGGAATCTCATACCACCTTACGATGTGGGACGACGATGCCGGAGAGATGGTCCAGCAAACGTTCCTCTCGAAAAACGGTCTTCCTGATTACATCGAGGAGCTTCGACCACGGGACAAGGAAAGCGTGCCGGTATTCAAGAAGCCGGTGAGCACGTCCGAAACCCGCGATGGTGCGCTGGTCGAGGTCGCGATCCAGCCCAACAAGGGTGAACGCACCCGGATTGTCTCGTTCGCAAACGGCGTCCGCACCATCGAAGGCGGGACGCACGAGAGCGGTTTTCAGGCCGCGCTGACCAAGGTGCTCAACGATCAGGCTGTGAAAACCGGCATCACCAAGAAGCGCGAGTTTGATGGCGAGTTGATCCGCCAGGGGCTCGTCGCGGTGATTTCGGTAAAGCTGCCGAATCCCCAGTTTGAGGGTCAGACAAAGAACCGGCTGACGAACCCAGGGTTGGACAGTACGGTTCGTTCCGTCGTCAACGACACGCTGACCAAGTGGTGCAACGCCAACGAGAATGCAGTCAAGGACTGGGTCCGGACGCTGGAGCAACGCCGCAAGGCACGAGATGCCGCCAAGGCCGCCGCCCGGCTGGTGATGACTGGCAAGGGCAAGCGAAACGGCACGATCATGGATGCCGGCATCTCCGATAAGTTCATTCCCTGCAACTCCAAGGAACCGTCGCGCTCTGAGCTCTATATCGTTGAGGGTGACAGCGCCGGAGGATCGGCCAGTCAGGGACGATATTCCGATTTTCAGGCAGTACTCAAGTTGCGCGGTAAACCACTTAATGTTGCCAGGGCGAATATCGAACGAATTGCCAAGAACGAGGAGATCCG
>SLMJ01000045.1 GCA_007133615.1 Thermomicrobiaceae bacterium
CAGCGATCGAACCGCTTTCTGCAATGCCGCTTCGAAGGAACGATCGATCGCCATGACCTCGCCGGTGGCCTTCATCTGCGTGTTGATCGTTCGATCGGCGCGACCGAACTTGTCGAACGGCCACCGCGGAATTTTCACCACACAATAATCCAGCGCCGGTTCGAACGCCGCGGTTGTCTTCCGGGTTACTGAGTTCATCAACTCATCGAGCCGCCGGCCGACCGCAATCTTGGCCGCCACCCGGGCAATTGGATAGCCGGTCGCTTTGGACGCCAGCGCTGAACTCCGGCTGACCCGCGGGTTCACCTCGATCACGTAGTACTGCATCGAGTTCGGGTCCAGCGCGTACTGAACGTTGCAGCCACCCTCGATCCCGAGCGATCGAATGATCTTCAGGGAAGCCGACCGTAGCATTTGATACTCACGATCGCTAAGCGTCTGGCTCGGAGCAACCACGATGCTATCCCCGGTGTGAACGCCCATCGGATCGAGGTTTTCCATGTTACAGATCGTGATGCAGGAATCATTACTGTCCCGCATCACCTCGTATTCGATCTCTTTCCAGCCGTAAAGTGATCGCTCCAGCAGAACCTGATTGATCATGCTGGCGTGCAGGCCACTGGCCACAAGTTGATCGAGTTCCTGCGGCGTGTGGGCAACTCCACCACCGGTTCCACCAAGCGTGTAGGCTGGCCGAATGATCAACGGAAGCGGAACCTCTTCGGCAAAGGCGCGGGCTTCTTCGACCGTGTGGATGATTGCGCTCTCAATGACCGGCTCTTCGATTTCGACCAGCAGGTCCTTGAACAGCTCCCGGTCTTCGGCCTTCTTGATCGAGTCAATCGGGGTACCCAGCAGCTTGACGTTGTACTCATCGAGCACACCCATCTCGGCGAGCTCCACAGCCAGGTTCAGCCCGGTCTGTCCACCAAGCGTCGGAAGCAGGCCATCCGGCCGTTCCCGAATGATGACCCGGCGCAGCACCTCGGCCGTCAACGGCTCGATATAGACGGCATCCGCGTTTTCTTCATCCGTCATGATCGTCGCCGGATTGGAATTGACGAGGATCGATCGAACACCCTCTTCTCGAAGGGCCCGAAGCGCCTGGGTACCGGCATAATCGAACTCGGCTGCCTGCCCGATGACGATCGGACCAGACCCGATGACCAGAACATTTGTGACGTCGGCGAACTGGGACTCTGTCAATTCCGACTCCGTACCTGCGAGCTGCCTGTTCCCGCCCTCTTGTAGTCCTGAACCATGCTGACGAATCGATCGAACAGATACTGGTTGTCCATTGGGCCCGGGGAACCTTCCGGATGATACTGGATCGAGAAGATCGGCAACGATTCGTGCTGAAGCCCCTCGACCGAGTTGTCATTCAGATTGATCTGCGACACCTTCCAGCCGTCGTCGACCGGTACCGATTCCGGATCAACCTCATACCCATGGTTCTGCGACGTTATGTGGACCACCCCGGTGGCCACGTCTCGCACTGGATGATTCCCGCCGCGGTGCCCGAACTTGAGTTTGCGGGTTGTCGCGCCGATTGCCCGGCTCAGCAATTGATGGCCGAGGCAAATCCCCATATACGGACGACCATGGCTTATCAATGATTGGACAGTTTCCACGCCGGTTTGTGCCAGTGATGGGTCACCCGGGCCGGGCGAGGTAATGATCGCGTCGGCTCCGATCGAAATGATTTCGTCCGCCGGAGTGCCATAAGGAACGACCGTTACCCGCACGCCTCGTCGATGCAGCGAGCGGATGATGTTCTCTTTGACGCCGCAATCTATGAGCACGACGTGGAGATCGTTCTCTGCATCGATATCTCGGCGTTCAGGTGTTGTCACGGTGGGGAGTACATCGTATTCGTTCGGGGTCCATGCCGATCGGGCTCGTTCGACCAGTTCGCCATCACTCAAACCGTTGCGATCATTGACAATCACTGCCTTCATCGAGCCGCTGGAGCGAATGTGCCGGGTCAGAGAGCGCGTATCTACACCGGACAGGCCGGGAATATCGTGGCGTTTCAGGTAGTCGGCGAATGTTCCTTCGCTCCGCCAGCTACTGGGCTCATCACAGTACTCCCGGACGATCATACCGCTGATCCAGGGCTGACGAGACTCCTGGTCACCTTCGCAAACGCCGTAGTTGCCGATGAGTGGATACGTCATACAAACGATCTGACCATAGAATGAAGGATCAGTTGCGACTTCCTGGTATCCAGTCATCGTCGTGGTGAAGACTGCCTCGCCCTCCGCGTCTGTATCCGCCCCGAAGGGAGTTCCAGGGAAGATCTGGCCGTCCTCAAGAACCAGCGCCCCGCTACGATGTGGCCTGAAGCTCATGGACAACCTCCCCTCCCAGAATCGTGGTCGTCGACCGACCTTGCATCTCCATACCGAGAAGTGGCGTGTTCTTGCTCTTCGAGACGATCGTCGACTCATCGACAACCCAGCGGTCCTCGGGATCAATAATCGTCACATCAGCGACCATGCCAGGATTGAGCGATCCTCCTTCGAAGCCGAACACCCTGGCCGGGGCCACCGTCAGTCGCTCGATCATCGTCGTCAGCGGCAGCTCGCCGAGCCGGACCAGATGCATCAGAGACGGAATCGCTACTTCCAGCCCGATCATTCCGGAAGCCGCCTTCGTCAGGTCGTCTGGCTTGTCCTGCGGCGCATGAGGAGCGTGGTCCGTCGCCAGAATCTCGAACGTGCCGTCCAGCACGCCTTCCAGCAGCGCCCGAGCGTCACGCTCTGTTCGAAGCGGCGGGTTCACTTTGGCGTTCTGATCCGGGCATTTGCCGGGCACGGTCTCGTCGCTGCCCACGAGTTTGCGTCGACCGGCAACCCAGTCTTCCGTCATTACGAGGTGATGAGGCATGACCTCAGCTGTGACGCGATACCCCTCGCGAACCGCCTCCCGTACGAGGTCCCGCCCGCGTTCGGTCGTGACGTGCAGGACGTGGAGCCAGCCGCCCGTCAAGCGGGCAAGCTCGATATCCCGGTTGATGATGATCTCTTCGCACTTGGCGGTAAGTCCCGGCAGACCGAGTTCCTGCGAAACCGGGCCCTCGTTGATCGCCCCACCCTCGATCAGGGTCCAGTCCTCGCAGTGGACCATGATCGGCAGATCCAGCTCCTTCGTCAGTTCGAGCGCCTTGCGCATGATTGCGCTGCTCTTCGTGCTGTCGCCATCATCGCTGAAACCAATCGCACCGGCTTCCGCCATCCCGCGCAGATCGGCCAGCTCGGCGCCAGCTCGACCGACGGAGATCGCCCCGATGGGATGAACCCGGGTCGGCAATCCTCGAGAGCGCTCGACGATGTCGCGAATGCGATCCGGCGTATCCAGCGCCGGGCTGGTGTTCGGCATGCAGCAGACGGTCGTGAAACCAGCCACCGCAGCGGAGTGAGCACCTGTCTCCAGTGTCTCCTTTTCGGTGAATCCGGGGTCCCGGAAATGCACGTGGACGTCGATCAGTCCCGGCGTCACCAGCTTTCCGGCTGCATCGATAACTCGATCAGCCTCCGTACTGCGCAGATCCGCTTCGACCGCCGCAACCTTTCCGTCACGGAGTAGAACATCCTGTACCTCATCGAGTCCCCGCGCCGGATCAATCACCCGGCCCCCACGAATCAGAATCGTCTCAGTCATGCAGTCATCCCCACTCGCCGGGCAACAAAAAAGCCTTCGGGTCTGGCCAGAAACCCAAAGGCCGTGTTCACTCGCACATCCTGTTGTGGACGGTATCGATGTCCGTTCAAGGAAACCATCCCTCTCGATCGACGAGCTGGTCAGGATCGTTCCCGCCCGCTCATTTAATCCGGGGAAGTATAGCGCCCCATCCGGTCAGGGTCAACGCAAATCCTGCGCCGTTCACACCTGTTGCTCAATCAGCAGTCTCCCGAAGCCGGCCGCTCGTCGTCATATAGCGGAGAACATCGGTGGTATTCACCCGGGCACGATCGCCGACTTCATCCACAGGGCCGACGCAGGACGGGCAACCCATCTCACAGGAGCACGAGCTCACCAGATCCAGACACGCTCGCAGAAGATCATCGTGTAGATCATAGAGCTTCTCGCTGAAGCCAACGCCGCCAGGGTACTGATCGTAGAGGAAGATCGTCGAACGTCCGGTGAATGGAGATTTCACCTGCGGGAAGACGCCGATATCCCGTGGGTCGGACATCAGGTAGATCGGCGTGACATTGCGGAGCAAGTTCGCCAGCCCGATCACTGCCCCTTCCAGATCCGGCTCCGACATCTGGCCCGTGGTCGCCGCCGGGAGCGAGAGCCAGTAGCTCGTCGTGTGCATCTGCTGCTCAGGCAGGTGAACTTTGCCCCAGCCGATGTTCTCATGAGTGTGTAGCTTGATCTTCTTGAACTGAGTGACGATCCCGCCAACGAGAACCTCACCGTGATGCTTCTCAGCTTCGGGCGCCCCGTCTGAGAATTGATCGATCACCTGTACCCGTACCGAAAGCGACGCATCGGTGTAGTAATCCACGTTCACCGGATGGATGTACGCTTTCTTCTCATCCCAGTCGAGACGGTCGACGTGATACTGCTGTCCCTCATGAATATAGATCGCCTCGGTATGCACCAGCATCGGCGCCGCAAACGTATCGATCTCACCGATTACGCGCGGATTGCCGCGATCGCCCTGATCAATGATCACAACGTTGTCCCGGGCGGCAGTGCGCAGGCTGATCTCTTCTGCCGGGTACGTCTGCTCGGTCCAGTACCAGGTATCACCGGAATGATGCAGCACCCGGTGTTCCTCCAGGTACTCAAGCAACTCCGTCGGTTGCTCCCGACCAAACTCATCGCCATCCCGGAATGGAAGCTCGAACGCCGCGCACTTGATGTGATCAATCAACACCAGCAGGTTGTCCGGGTTGATCAAACCGTGCTCGGGACTGCGTTCGAAGAAATACTCCGGGTTGGTCATGATGAACTGGTCCATCGGCGCCGATGAACCGACCATCACCGAAAGCGACGGCGTATCCCGTCGACCGGCCCGACCGGCCTGCTGCAACGAGCTGGCGATCGTGCCTGGATAACCGACCATCACACAAGCATCGAGCGAACCGATGTCAACACCTAGCTCCAGCGCGTTGGTCGAGACGACGCCACGAACCGAACCGTCCCGCAGACCGCGCTCGATATCCCGACGCTGCTGAGGCAGATATCCGCCGCGATAGCC
>SLMJ01000227.1 GCA_007133615.1 Thermomicrobiaceae bacterium
CTTCAACCCGATCACGCAGAGCCAGCGACACGACCCGCACGGGCGTTTCATTCGGCGATGGCTACCTGAACTCGCAGGGGTACCGGACGAGTTCATCCACGAACCGTGGCGGATGTCGATGTTGGAACAGCAGTTCTCTAATTGCCAGATCGGACAGGATTATCCGGAACCAATCGTCGATCACGCGTTTGCCCGGAGGCGAGCGCTCGAAGCGTACAAGAAGACGTGAACTGATCTACACAGGCTGGCGCATTCCTCTCCGTTTGACGAACTGATCAATCGGGATCAGCAAAATCCATATTAGAATCGTGTAATTCACCAACACGAAGGCGAGCGGAACGCTCAGCAAGAACCCGCCAGTCAGGACGAAACCTCGCGCGATTTCCGTGCGGTAGCGCCGATCAGACCACACTCTTCCCAGCAACTTCCGTCGATACACCAGTTCATGCATCACCAGATCCAGCAAATTCAACACTGCCAGCACCAGTGCAAAGAGAACATAGGCGATCGGCTCCAGCGGATAGGTTCCCTGCAGCTGTTGAACGAATGGAATCAGCACCACAAGACTCAGATAGACGAAGTTCAGCCACATGACCGGCGAATCGATGCGCTGAATCTCTGAGAACAGCTCATGGTGAGAGAACCAGAACAGCGCGATGATTCCCACGCTTACAGCGAACGCCAGCAGCATGGGCGCCTGGTCCTGCAGAGCGCTTCCGAGCTCACCAGACGTCAGCCCCGGCGGAACGTCGAGCGACAAGACCAGCAGCGTCAGAGCAATCGCAAAAACGCCATCGCTCAACGCGAGCACCCGATTGAACTCCGCCGGGTGCTTGTCCCGGTCATACGCATCGATTGCTTCGTCCGCAGTCTCCTGGCGCGAACGAAACATCGCCCGAACTCGCCGCTGCTTCCGATCGTCCCGCGCCGACCTCACTTGTCCTCCGCCGCATGGTTACCCCGGTCGAACCGCTCGAGCACGCAAGTGATTCTAACCTGACACAATCGATTTGCGTGCACTACTGACAGGTTCTCGACGAACCGGTGAAAGGAATCAGATCCAACGGCGAACTGAAGAAGCCGCGGTCATCCATAGACTGATGCATCCGGAAGATGTGTCGGTACAGACGGAACCCATCACCAAATAATGACAGAGTGTCACCGTCTTCATCTGGGCGAACGTGATGAAACTGTTCGAGGATCGTGAGATGAACAGTGTTGTGCCCGGCATCTGTTGCTGCATCCGCGAAGGCGATCGATTCACTGTAAGGCAGGACGTGGTCAAACTGGTCGTGGAGCAGTAGCGTGTCAGCGTGAAGTTCTTCGATTCGATTTGACGGGGAAATGCGATCAAGGAACGACGTCACTTCGTCAGGAAGCGCATCCAGTAGCGCGGGGATTGACTCGGGATCCCGATTGACCAGCACCCGGGCCAGTGCCTTCCCTTCGTCGGTTTCGATATCGTCTGGGATCTCAACCGGATCATTCCCGAACATATGCCACAGAGTCACTCGATCTTCGGACGGCATCAGCGGAACGATGCTGTTACGAGTGGCCCGGAACGTCGTTGTCGATGGCTCCCAGTTATGCCATTCTCCATCGATCTCGAATGCGCCGACGGCCATCTGACCGAGCACCGTGCCGGCATCGTAGTACCCACCTAGCGAATGAATCATGGCAACCTCGTCGGCGATGTCCGGCTCCTGGGCAGCGTTGGCGATAATCGAGCCGCCAACGCTGATGCCGAACATCCCGATTCTGTCCGAATCGATGGTCTGAAGCGACTGGAGATACTGATACGCGGACGTTGCAATCAGGTGTTCATCGGCATCGAGCCGGTACTCGATCATCGGCACAGAGACAGGAATCAGGACCGCGATTCCGTTGCGGGCGAATGCACGTGAGATCCGATCGAGATGCGGATCACCGTGCTCGGGTCCCAGGCCGATGTACATCACGATCCCGCCATAGCAGCCTGTCGATGCAGGATGGTAAAGATACGCTGCTTCGTACCGGTCTTCATACGGAAAACTGACCAGCGTCCGGGTCGGCTCATCGGCAAACCATCGAGCCGGATAAACCGGGGAATCCGGAAACACCTCACTGAGGAACGCCGCGCTCTGCAGGCCGATTCGTACATGCGTGCTCGTCACAAGGAAAACGAACAGAAGAACGGAGGTCACCACAACGGCGCGACGCCGGGTCAGGTGCGTGCGCCATCGTGCCGTTTGTTCAGATGGATGCACCGTCTGGTGATTCGTCATGATCCAGTGCTTCGCATCGTACGTTCTTACCAACCACGGTCATGCTACGGGATGAATCCTATACATGTCGCACTCGCCTCGCCCGCTGACATCACCTGACAGGCGCACGAATGTCCAGTGAAGTCGATATGGTCTGCCTGCGAATTAGTGTACGTACACCCCGAGATTTTCACACCTTCGCCACCAGGTTCGCCGTATTGGCGGTCTAATCGCGCCAAGCACCAGCTGGCAATTCAGATTCTCATGCGGTTAATGGTATGTTCCGGGAGTGGGATTCGACCGATTCCAATGTAATGAATCTGGAGCATACCGTGACTGACGAGAACACCGACCGAAGCGATCGGAATCCAGCCCGGCTGAACCAGATTGGCGTATTGACCCGACGAGAGATCGAAGCTCGCGTGCTCGAGCCCATCCTCGAAGCCATGGTGGAGGAGTTCGGCGACCGCGCCAGGGTCGAGGGTGTCGCCGCGGAGACGATCATCCGGCTTGCTCAGGAGCAGGGAAACCAGTTGGCCGAGGAACTCGGCGGTCGCTCACTGGCTCATTTCCGGGAATCCATGCAGTACTGGATTCAGGACAATGCACTGGAGATCGAGGTCCTCGAGCACTCTGAGGAACGATTCGATTTCAACGTGGTCCGGTGTCGATACGCAGAGATGTATCGGGACCTCGGCATGGCCGACAAAGGCGCCCTGCTCTCCTGCAATCGAGATTTTGCCCTGATTCAGGGATTCGATCCAGATACCGAGCTCACCAGAACACAGACCATCATGCAGGGCGCACCGTTCTGCGATTTCAGGTATCGGAAGAAGTCCGCTCGCACCGACAGTAACCAGGCGGACGAACAGGACTAGAGCCTGCGCGCCCGCAATGCGCTCGCTTACGAGTATTCGGCGGCGATCTTCTGAAACAGAACCGAGCTGGCAACAATTCCGTCCCGGAACGCCTGCAGTGTCATGTTCTCGTTCGGGGCGTGATTGTCTTCGTCGTAGTTGGCGTACGTGGTCCAGATCGCAGGAAGGCCGAGATCGTCGGTGAAGATGTAGTTCGGAGCGGTGGCTCCGAGCAGGGGCATAACGACGGGATTGACCCCGTACGCATCCGCCATCGCCGCAACGGCAGTCTGCGAGATCGGCAGTTCCGGTGACGTTTTGGAGGGAGGCTGACCGGCAAGTTTTCGGACCTCGGCGTCAGGGACATACATCCGGACGTGCTGTTCAATTGCCTCGAGCACCTGATCCGGCTGCTGGCCAGGTACGAGTCGACATTCGAGCCTAACGACCGCTTCGGATGGAATGACCGATTTCTTCCCCTCACCCGTATAGCCGGAATTCAGTCCAGCAATGGTAAACGTCGGCTGGAACATGATCTTCTCGTAGTAGCTCATATCTGCCGGGCCATCAAACCCGGTTATGCCCAGATGCGCTTTCGTTCCCTCTTCGTCGAACGGGATTTCCTCCAGAAGCTTGCGTTCGAAGTCCGTAGGAGGTTCGACACCATCGTAGAAACCTTCGATCGCGGCACGGCCCTCGGGTGTCCGCATCGTCGAGAGCAACTCGACCAGTTTCCAGGCACCATTGGGGATCGGCCCGCCCCAGTTTCCCGAGTGAAGATCACGGTTAGCACCACGGACTTTGACTTCTGCCGCCAGCATCCCGCGAACGCCGAAGAACACGACTGGTCGTCCGGATGGATGCTGTGGTCCGTCGGCCGCGAAGAAGGCGTCCGCCTTGAGCAGATCACGATGAGCGTTTACGAACGATCGCAGATTCCGCGAACCGTTCTCTTCCTCTCCCTCAATCAGGAATTTGAGTTTTATTCCGGGCGCTGCTCCGAGTTCGCTCAGGAGTTTGAAGGCGAGAATGCTGCCGAGAAACTGGCCCTTGTTGTCACCAACGCCGCGAGCGTAGATGCGCCCATCACGGATCGTTGGTTCAAACGGTTCGCTGTGCCACTCGTCCAGCGGCTCTGGCGGTTGCACATCATAGTGACCGTAAACCAGCAGGGTGAACTTTGCGTCATCCGGCCCGACTTCTCCGTAGGCAACTGGTGAACCTTCTGTCTGCAGGATGCGGGCATCGATGCCGGCACTCTCCAGCGTTTGAACGACGAGTCCAGCGCATTCGTCGACTCCCACACCCTGAGCACTGATCGATGGCTGTCGAAGCAATCGAAACAGGGTCTGGAGGTATTCGTCGAATCGACTGTCAACTTCGCTGCGAAGTGTCTCTACCGGGATCATCCGTTTCCCTCTCGATTTCATCCTCTTGTTGTTGCGCCTCGGGCCTCGGTCGACGCCGCCTCGGGTTTCCCCCGGCTCCAAGCCGAATCTCATCGAACGACGGATTCGGGATGATGAAGAGCGCGGCCAGACCGATCACGATCATCATAAAGGCAAACACCTGGATGAGCGCATCGCGGTCAAACACATTGGCAAGGCCGGGGTCGAACAGCACGAGCCCGGAAAGAATCGTGGCGACGAAGAAGGTGCCGGGAACGTGCCGGCGGACCGGCTCCTCAACGACTGACCCGAGCGCCACGGCCGCCGCCCCGATGAAGTAGCTTACCGCTAGCATCGCGAGCACGGTCTGGTTCCGGTAGTCATGGAGCACAAAATTCAGCGATACGACCGCGATGAGTCCTGGAAGTAGCGCCGCTGGAACCAGCGATCGATCTTCCGGAAACAAAGACACCGCCAGCCAGATCATCAGGGCGATGACAATCAATGACGCTCCGGCCGTCTGGAACAGTGCCGATTGTTCCGCGGGCAGGAGCGTTCCCGGCTCGGCCGCGACAAACCCGCCCAGCACCAGCACCGGAACCACAACGACCAGAATGCCGAGATCGAGGATAGACTGCTTCCGCAGCCGCGCGGTCTGCTGATTGTTCGATTGCTGGATCACGAGCGCAAGGCCAGCAACCAGCACCGGCGCTACCCAGGCCATGAGATCGCGAAGATCGTCAATGAGGACTGTCGCGAGAAAGACGAGCGAAATCCCGAACCGGATCGCAATCATCAATCCAGTTTCCGGGATATCCCGGCTTGGTGTTTCCGGAGCGGGCCTGCGCCGTCTCGGGACCTCGGTTCCCGTTGCCCTGGGCGGCTCCCAGCGTTCCAATACTCAACTCCCGTGCTGGCGTGTGCAGCGGTTCCCGGTGACCGGGATGATTCCACCTGTTATCCTACTCCGAATCGCGGTTTCGCGACTGACGATCAGACACTTTTCTGCAAATCCGGAAGCGGGGCCAGATTCGGTGACTCGGCTCGGAATATTCGGCGGGACATTCGATCCCATCCACCATGGGCACCTCATCATCGCCGATGAGTTGCGTCACAAACTCGCACTGGAGCGCGTCCTCTTTCTGCCGGCAGGCAGACCGCCACACAAAACCGAACAGGACATCACGTCGGACGACCATCGCCTGACGATGCTTGAAATGGCGATCGCCCGGGATCCCCGCTTCGAAATATCCATGATTGATATTGAACGCTCAGGACTGTCCTACACCGCCGACAGTATGCTCGAGCACCAGGAACGGTATCCAGATGCCGAAATCACCTTCCTGATGGGACAGGATTCGTTCCGCGACCTGCCCTACTGGCATGAACCCGGACGCCTCGCGGCGCTGGTTGAACTCGGCGTTGCGCTTCGACCGGGCGTGGTCGTCGATACCGAAAGCATCCTGCAACGAGTGCCCGAAATCGACGGACGTGTACATTTTGTTGACGTCCCACTCATTCAGATCGCATCCAGCGAAATCCGCAGGCGGGTTCGCGTCAATGAGCCGATCCGATACCACGTACCGAATTGTGTCGCGGACTACGTAATAGAAAATGGCCTCTACCTCCGGCAGCCCTGACGAAGCTGTCTGTTTTGACACCCCGGCCAACCCGACAATATAATTCGGTTCGCCCGCAACATTGGCGGGAGTTTTTATCGTGCGCGGCGTATGTCGAGATTCGTTCGCGCCATCAGGTTCGCGAGGAGAATTCCATCATTGCGTAACCGACTTGGGATCACGCTTGCCGCCATCGCAGTCATCACGCTTGTCGCCGGCTGGCTGAACCTTCCGAGTGACGTTGCGGACCCCTTCGGCTGGAAGGAAAACGTCTATTACCATCAGGGGCTGGACCTCCAGGGTGGCCTCCAGGTGGTCCTCGAAGCGCGTCCTCCGGAGGGCCAGGAAGTCACCGACGAGATGCTGGATGGTACTCGCGACACGGTCGAGCGCCGCGTTAGCGGCCTTGGTGTCAGTGAACCTCTGATTCAAACTCGTGGTGATGACCAGATCATCGTCGAACTCCCAGGAGTTGGCGATCCCGAAACGGCAGTGCAAGTCATCGCGCAGACGGCATTGCTGGAGATCATCGATCCGCAGGGCGAGTTCCTTCCCGAGGGAACGATCGTCAACACCACCGCCGGGATGGCCGAGGATCACATCATCGAGACCGAGATCGAGGAAGATCCACAGGCGGTTCCCGATCAAGACCAGCCGGTCTATGAAACGATTGTGACCGGTGCCGACCTGACCGACGCCTATCCTCAGCAGGACGAGGTCGGCCAGATGGTGGTCGGGTTCGAACTGGACTCAGACGCCGCCCAGACATTCCATGACTTCACATCCGCCAACGTCGGCCAACCGATGTCCGTCGTGCTCGACAAGGAAGTTATTTCGACGGCGACGATCCGGAGCGCGATTTCAAACCGCGGCCAGATCTCCGGTCCACCACGCGATGAGGTTTACAACCTGGTCGCCCAGCTTCAGGCAGGTTCGCTAGCCGTCCCGCTTGAAGTGGTGCAGAGCCGAACTGTTGGGCCGACGCTCGGGCAGGAATCGATCGACGCCAGCCTGACGGCAGGAGCGGTCGGGCTCGCCCTCGTGGTGCTCTTCATGATCGTCTACTACCGGTTGCCCGGAGTCCTGTCAGTGCTGGCACTTGCGGTTTATGGCCTGATAATCCTCGCCATGTTCCGATCCATTCCGGTGGTGCTCACCCTTGCCGGTCTGGCCGGAGTCATTCTGTCGATCGGTATGGCTGTTGACGCCAACATCCTGATCTTCTCACGGTTACGGGAAGAATTACGCATGGGCCACAGCCTGACACGATCGATCGAGGAAGGATTCAATCGAGCCTGGCCATCGATTCGAGACTCGAACATCGCCACGATGATCACATGCGTCATTCTCTACTGGTTTGGCGAATACGTTGGCGCCAGTATCATTCAGGGATTCGCACTGACGCTGTTCATCGGCGTCGCCGTGAGTATGTTCAGTGCAATCACTGTCACTCGCTCGTTCCTGCGGCTGGCCTTGACTTCGCCAGCACTGCGCACCGAGTGGTGGCTGGGGATGGAACTCCCTGACGAGCAGGTCGAGCAGAAACAGGGCGCTCCCGGTGATGACTGATGCAATCGAAACTTTCTGGCGGGTTCCCGCCCGTGTTGGAGCACAATTAACCGATGCTTGATCTGGTAAAGAATCGCTATTTGTGGTTCCTGCTGTCGCTGGCAATCATTCTGCCCGGAATGATCTCGCTCGCCGCCAATGGTCTGCAGCTTGGAATCGATTTCACCGGCGGAACCCTCTGGGAAATCGAGGTTCAGGAAGGAACCAGTTCCAACGAGATCCAGAGCGTGGTCGAGGCGCACGGGTTCACCGGCGCCCGGGTGCAGGAATCCGACGATAATCAGATGCTGATCCGCATGGATGAGATGCAGCAGGGCTCACCCGAGAAAGCCGAGCTCGAATCCGCCCTGGAGTCGCAAATCGGCTCGTTCACTGAACTGCAGTTGCAGGCTGTCGGACCGACACTCGGCACGGAGATCCGAAATCGCGCCGGAATCGCGATTCTGCTGGCATCGATTGGCGTCCTGCTCTACATCGCCTACGCGTTCCGCAAGACCCAGAACCCGTTCCTGTATGGCTCCTGCGCGATCATCGCGATGTTGCATGACGTGGCACTCGTCGTCGGCGTTTTCTCGATTCTCGGCTGGATCGCGAACGTCGAGGTGGATGCACTCTTCGTCACTGCGATTCTGACCATCATCGGTTTTTCCGTGCACGACACAATTGTGGTGTTCGACAGGGTGCGAGAAAACCTTGTGCTTCGAGCTGGCGACAAGTTCGAAGACATTGTCAACTACAGCATCGTTCAGACGATCCCTCGATCGATTAATACAACGATCACGACGCTGTTCACGCTGCTGGCGCTCTATCTGTTCGGTGGCGCGACGATCCAGTTCTTCATTCTGGCGCTGATCATCGGAATCGTCGCCGGGACGTATTCATCAATCTTCAACGCGGCTCAGGTCCTCGTTGCCTGGGAGAATCAGGAGATCCAGGACTTCTTCCGTCGCCTGTTCGGCTGGCCACAGAGCCACGAGATGCCCGACGAAGAAGAAGAGGAAGACGAGTACGAGGCCGAGGCTCCGGCCCGCTAGAAAGCCCGGTATCCGATGTCGGAACAGCGACGGATCGGCGTCATCGGCGGGGGCATCACCGGGCTCACCACTGCCTACCGGCTGGCCAGGTCCGGCCATGACGTCACCCTGTGGGAGCGAAGTTCCTACCTCGGTGGTCAGGCTGCCGCGTTCCACGTTGCTGGAAACGCGCTGGAGCACTTCTATCACCACCTGTTTATGAGCGATACGGAAATCCAGTCACTCATGGAGGAGATCGGCATCGGCGATGAGCTGATCTGGCTGGATTCCAGCGTGGGATTCTTCGCAGACGGCAAGATCTACCCGCTTCAGGGCGCACTCGATCTCCTGCAGCTCGATTTCATCCCGCTGCACGACCGGATCCGGATCGGTCTCGTGACCCTTTACCTGCAACGCCAGACGGACTGGAGAGAATTCGAACAGGTGTCTGCCGCCGAGTGGCTGGAGAAAGCCGTCGGCAGGAGAGCGTTCGATCGGGTATTCGGCGCTCAACTCCGGGCGAAGTTTGGTCCGCGATACGATCAGGTTGCGATGGTCTGGTTCTGGAACAAGATCCATCTGCGGACTCAGTCCCGCAAATCTCCCCTGCAAAAGGAAAAACTCGGCTATATCCGGGGCAGTTGGAACACGTTGATCGACCGACTCGGCGAGGCGATCGGGGAAGAAGGTGGGAAGGTCCAGATCGGGACGAGTACCGATTCAGTCCAACAGAACAAGGACAACAGCTGGACGGTTCAAACCTCCGGTGGCGATACCGAGTCCTTCGATGCAATCGTTGCAACGGTCCCGTCTCCACTAATGCCGAGACTCTTCCCGACCCTGCCCGACTGGTATCAGCACAAACTCACCGACGCGATCTATCAGGGCGCCATCGTGATGATCCTCCGCATGAACCAGCCGCTGTCGAACATCTACTGGCTCAATATCGGTGATCCGGAGATTCCGTTCACCGGGATCATCGAACACACCAACTTCATCGGTCCCGAATATTTCCAGGGCAATCACTTCGTCTACGTCAGCAAATACCTGGACCAGAACCATCCATATCTCACCATGCCGGAAGACGAGCTATTCGAGGAATACGTCCCCTATCTCCAGCGGATCAATCCGGACTTCTCCACGGACTGGGTCCACGAGTTCTGGGTGTTCCGAGAACGCGCCGCCCAACCGATCATCACGCAGAATTACTCGAATCGGGTTCCCGAACACCGGACACCGCTGCATGGCCTGTACCTGGCAAATTCGGCACAGATCTATCCGGAAGACCGCGGGACGAACTACTCAGTTCGCCTCGGCAACAAAGCCGCTGCGATTGTGCAGAACGACATCGACCACGGGTACCTTGCGGGCGATCGATAACACCACGCCGTTGTTCGAGGACGATCAGGCCCCTGTGCTATAATCTGGTCATTGAGCGCCCGTAGCTCAGAGGATAGAGCGCTTGCCTCCGGAGCAAGAAGTCGCAGGTTCGAATCCTGCCGGGCGTACTGTATTGCAACGTTCCGAGCCTGGTTCCGCTGACCAGGCTCGTTCTTATCTGATTGGAAGCCGCATAATGTTCGTTCGAGCATTCAATGACGTTCGGCGACCAATCGGGATCAGCACAGCCGCGTGGATTGCCCACCTCGACCAGGGTTATTTTCATGGCAACATCATCCGCCCGTCACACAGATCCTCGCTGTTCGGGCATCTCGCCTCACGCCCGGAATGGGTCTGCTCCCGATCACCCAATAACGTGCTCCAGCACCACTAATCATCCGTAACACATTGGATAGGCCGTGAGTCGGCCGACTCGACCGGATTTCACTCCGCTATGTCCGGTCGTTGGTCGACTGCGGCGACTGGAGCAAACCATGATGCAAACGTGGCTCATTCTGAGCGTGGCAGCCCTGCTCATCTGGGGAAGTTGGGGCCTGTTCGCGAACCTGACAACGCAATACGTGGGCGGATTCAGCGCGCTTGTCTGGGAGGTGATCGGGGCGATGATCGTCGGCGTCATCGTGCTGAGCTGGTTATTCCGAAGTGAGGGCCTTGAGACGAGCATGCGAGGGGCGACGTTTGGACTATTGACCGGAATCACCTACACCATCGGCCTGACGTTTCTGTTTCTGGCACTTTCAAGCGTACACAGCGGAAGTGCCAGTGGCGGCAGTGGTAGCCAGATTCATACGGTTCTCATTCTGACCGCGCTCTATCCGGTGTTGGCCGTGGTGCTGAACTACGTGGTGCTCAGTGAACCGATCTCAATGCGACAACTGGTCGGAATGGGGATCGGACTGATCGGAATCGGAATTCTGGTGACTGGCCGGTAGAGGAGAAGCAAACAGATCAGGAGTCACTGGATCGCTGATTGACCGGTGGCTCCTGATGGATGTTCCACTCGGCATCCAGGAGAAGTTGGCGTTTTCGCCGAGCCCGGACAAGGCGAAACCAGAAGACGAGCACCGGCGCGATCAACGCCAGCGGCAAGGCGATCCAGAGCACATGTGTCCCGAGCAAGAACGCGGTGGTCCCGTCCTCACCCGCAACGAGATAGATCAGGAAGATACTCCAGATCTTGAACCCGAACATCACACCAGCGAACGTCAGTGCTGCAGTGCGGTATGGCACGATGTCCCTCAATCAAAGCCAGCGGACAAAAGCGTCTAGGCATGCGAGAATGATACTGATTCTGGAGCAAATGAAAATCCGGATCAGATCCGAATTATCGGACTGGACAGCGATGTACGTACACTCTATACTATTGAGAAGCGGTCGCAGAAGTGCGAGCGCCGCAGGGGCGTGGAATCGCACCAGGCACGTCAGGCCTGCCTGAGGCAGGTCGACATAGTACAATCGCGCCGTGCAACGCGTGCTGGCAACGAATGTGCAGGCTCGTCCGACCGTTGCGAAGTCCGCGAGACTGGCGCGTCGACAAGGACCGCACGAGACGGAATATCGAAAGCCAGAGCGATCCGGAACCGTCATTTACGTTGCAGACCCGTCAGCCGGAGCCCGGATCGAAACGAAATGCAGATTGTGCAAGCAGGTGTCACCCGCTTCGGCGCGTGCGCCATATCGACACCGCAGGGTGGACAGGAGGTCCAGGAGTGATATTCAGACGCGAAAACCGGGGAGAATCCTTCCAGCGGCAGATCAGTAACCTGCGCCAGAAGCAGCAGGACGAGTTGCCGGCGGAGGAAGTCGAACAGCAGCACGGTCAGGAAACGCACGACTACGACTACGATTACGACTACCAGGCGGAGGAACCAACCAGCGACACCAACCGGTTCGCCGCCGAACAGGGAACGCCGTCTGAAGGCATTTCGTTCCCATCCTCGCGTGCCGAATCATATGAACCAGCGCCGGACGAAACGACGATATCATCTCCACCACCGGCCACTCCAGCCCCTCCGCAACAGGGATATGATGAAACCCGCCAGTGGCAGGCTCCAGCTCCATCTTCGACACCATCGCCATCCGCGCCAACGGCTGATGCATCGACCAGCACCATCGCAAAGAACGCCTACTGGAACGGCACGCTGAAGAGCGAAGGCTCACTCCAGGTTCACGGTAAGGCCGATGGCGAGCTTCACTCTGCGACGGATCTCTACGTCGCCGAGGGAGCCGAGGTTGACGCCTCACTGCATGCCGACAGCGTCGTCGTTGCCGGTCTGGTGCGCGGAAAGATCGAAGCCCGCTCGCGGCTCGAAGTTCTGCCGCAGGGTGAAGTGACCGGTGACGTACGGTCACCGAAGCTGATCGTTCACGAAGGCGCCACGATCAGCGGCCAGTTGAAGATGGAAGAAGTGGGATCCAGCGCCAGCGGTGGCGCATCGTAGTTACGTCGAGTGGACGGTGGCGGCCGAACCGGTCGCGGGAGGAACACCATGTCAATGTCCTACCAGCCAACGGCACCAGGGACCGACGCACCGACAAGCCAGGCGGCGGCCAATGAGCCGTTGAGCCTGATTGACCGGAATTCGTCGATCGAAGGAACCTTCACCACGACCCGGGACGTCCGGATCGAAGGTATGGTCCGCGGGAAAATCGTATGTCAGGGGCTCTTGTACATCGCAGAAAGCGCCGACATCGACGCGACCGTGGAAGCAGCCAGCGTGACGGTCGCCGGAAAGCTGAACGGCGAGGTGACCTGTCGTGGTCGCTTCCAGATCACCGGTACCGGACGAGTATCGGCTACGGTCACGACCGAGGCACTCGTGATCGACGACGGCGCATTCTACGAGGGTGATTTGAACATGAAGGCGGCTGGCTCATCCGCAAGTGCTGAGAGTTCCGCCAGATCATTCCCCGACAACGATGACGTCGACGCACCGTCGGTGCTGCGGCGGCTGAGTGGTGAAGACGAAGACAGTGACACTGATGATCCCGATAGCTCGCGAGGTTCGGCATCATCCTGATTTCATCCGCCGGAAAAGTTCGGCCCTGGAATTGCGTAAACACGTCATCAGAAGTATCGTGGGTAACGGGTGGATTACATCTCAGGCACTGACCGGCGCCGGGCAACGCACGCTCGCGAGCGCCTGCAGGTGGGGTATCGCAACTCATGACAGTTCGAAAGTGCAGCACATGCAAGCACTACGAACCGGCACCGATCTGGCGAAAAGGATGGTGCCGGAATCCTCTCCTGTATTCACCACAGCAAAGTCATCTGGTTGGAGAAGATGATCTTGACTGTGATCGCGGGATGGGAAACTACTGGGAACCAATCGATCATGGGAACGCCCGGGGATTTGGCGTACCTGGCGAACCATTTGATGATGAACCGGGACAACCTGAGCCACCGTTTCAACCGGGTGATGAAATTGCCCCGATACAGTTGCATGGACAACCGGACGTCAATGAGCCGACGGAACGGCGAGGAGGTGACGTGAGTCAATATGGAGGCCCGGGCCGGCCAACTGGCTCCGACGATTATGGTCATGGTGGCGGCAGCTACGGCGGCGACGACGATCGCTACACCCAGCCGTTCAGCGAACAGGGCGGCGGGGATCCGCCAGGTGAAGAACGCACACCGTTCGGCTACCAACCCGAGGAACGCTACTGGACGGATTATCTGCGGATTGCCGCACCTGTCGTAGGCGTTATTCTGATGCTCGGTCTTGTCTGGTTCTGGGTTGCCAACATGCTCTCAGACGACAATGACGAAACCGCTGCAGACGATACTGACACCGCTGGACCGGTCATTCCGACTGAGACCGAAACACCGACCATCAATGGCGAGGACGATGAAACCGACGATGCCATCATGGTCGGAACACCGCCTGCCGATAACGGCGAAGATGCAGAGAACGGAAACGATGAAGCCCCGACCACGATCGGGCCAGGCGCAACGGTCGTTGTGGTTGGTACCGGTGAGGCCGGATTGAACGTGCGTGAGACGGCGTCAACGGAAGCTGAGGTGGTCGGCAGTTTGCCGGATGGCACGGCACTGACAATCACCGGAGAGTCTCAGGAAGCCGACGGGTTTACCTGGTGGCCGGTTGAAGGAGACACCGTTACCGGATTTGTCGCTGCCGACTTCATCGAGTTGAGCGACTAGGCATCGCCCTTGGCCCCGATTTCTGGGGCCAGTCCGTAACCCTGTGCTATACTCGACCATGGTGACAGGAGTCGCCAAATTCTCACGTGCCCGGACTCATGCCGGTGTGCTGCTCAATGAGCAGTCCGGACTGAGGATGAACGGCACGGACGTATCAACAGTCCAGGAGGTATAACGCGTGGTTGCCACTGCGGAACGCGAATCCACAGAAGTGACAATGAAGGCGCTGCTGGAAGCTGGTGTCCATTTTGGTCACCAGACCAAGCGCTGGAACCCGAAGATGCGCCCGTACATCTTCACCGAGCGCCACGGGATTCACGTCATCGACCTGCAGCAGACGGTCATGATGCTCGAGGAAGCCTGCAATTTCGTCGGCAAGATCGCCGCAGACGGTGGTCGAGTAGTCTTTGTCGGAACCAAGAAGCAGGCACAGGACACCGTGCGGACCGAGTCCGCTCGAAGTGGCCAGTATTACGTCGATCGCCGCTGGCTCGGTGGAACGTTGACGAACTTCGTCACGATTCGATCCCGGCTGCGGTATCTCAATGAGCTCGAGGAAAAGTTCGCAAGCGGTCAGATCTACGCGCTGCCCAAGCAGGAGCAGATCTTCAAGGAGCGCGAGCTCAACCGGCTGCGATTCTCGCTCGGTGGGCTCAAGGACATGAACCAGCTCCCGTCTGCCCTCTTTGTGGTCGATCCGAAGCGCGAACACATTGCTATTGCGGAGGCGCACCGACTCGGTATTCCGGTCATTGCAATGGTGGATACCAATTGCGATCCGGACGATATCGACTATGTGATTCCAGCCAACGATGACGCGATCCGTTCGGTGCGACTGATTGCTTCTCGCATCGCGGATGCAATTATCGAAGGCCGCACACAGCGGGAAAGCCATCTGGCGGACGAAGCACCGGTTGACGCGTCTGCCGCAGACGCGCCGCTTCCGGAAGCTCCGGCCGAGGCAGCCGCCACGGATGCCGCAGACGGCGCCGCTTCCGAAGCTGCCACCGAGCAGGAGACCAGTGACGCGACTGAACAACCGGTGGCTGCTCAGAATGACGAAGACCCGAAACAGTCCTGATTGCGAATGCGTATACCGACTGAAGCCGGCTAACCGAGCCGGCTTCTCCGTGTCCTGAACCGGGACCAACATTTCAAACAGGGAGGAACCTCGTGCAGATCTCAGCTTCTATGGTCAAGGAACTCCGCGAAAAGACCGGCGCCGGCATTATGGACGCCAAGCGCGCGCTGGAAGAAGTCGAAGGCAACATGGAGAAGGCCGCGCAGATTATTGCGCAGCAGGGTCTGGCTCGTGCCGAAAAGAAGACGGACCGGGTGGCTGCCCAGGGTCTCGTTGAGCCGTACATCCACGGTGGTGGCCGGATCGGCGCAATGGTCGAGCTCAACTGCGAGACCGACTTCGTTGCCCGCACCCCGGATTTCCAGTCTCTGGCGCACGATGTTGCCATGCAGATTGCTGCGCTGAATCCACAGTATGTCAGCGAAGATGAGATCCCGGAGAGCGTTCTCGAGGAGAAAGCCGAAGAGCTCGGCAGCAAGGACGTGGCTGTCAAGCAGCTCGCACTGCTGTCCCAGGAGTTCATCAAGGACTCCAGCAAGAACATCGAAGAGGTCATCAAGGATCACATCGCCAAACTGGGCGAAAACATTGTGGTCCGGCGGTTCAGCCGCTTCGAACTCGGTGAGACCGCCCCGGATGCGAGCGGAGAGGACGAGTAAGCCAGCTCGTCGCCTGTGAGGCCCAGAACGGCACCCGGGCCTGGTCACAATCGCTGGAATGACCGTGACTGATCGGCTCACCGCTCCACCACCGGCACCGGTGAGCCAGCCTGTCACTCGACAGATCAGGGGATCACTGCTGTGAACGAAACTGAAGGCAGCGAGACGCCAGACGTTCAATCGTATCGCCGGCTTTTGCTCAAACTGTCCGGCGAAGCACTAATGGGCTCAGCCGGCTACGGCATTGACCCCACGGTTGTCATCAGACTCGCCCAGGAAGTCTCCGACGTCGTCAATCGCAACGTCGAACTCGCCATCGTCATCGGCGGCGGCAACATCTGGCGAGGGCTGGCCGCAAGCTCCCGGGGAATGGACCGCGCAACCGCCGACTACATGGGAATGCTCGCGACGGTGATGAACGCGCTGGCCCTCCAGGATTCGCTGGAAGATTTCGGCATTCAGACACGCGTGCAGACGGCGATCGAAATGCCGCAGGTCGCCGAGCCATACATTCGACGACGAGCCATTCGCCACATGGAAAAAGGGCGGGTCGTCATCCTGGCGGGCGGAACTGGGAACCCCTATTTCACAACCGATACGGCTGCCGCCCTCCGAGCAATCGAGATCGGCGCCGAGGTCATGCTCATGGGCAAGAACGGGATCGATGGAGTCTACGACGATGACCCACGAACCAACCCCGACGCCCATCGATTCGAGCGGATCACCCATCAGATCGCTCTGGAGCGGAATCTTCAGGTCATGGATCAATCCGCCCTGGCGCTGTGCCGGGAAAACGACCTGCCGGTTGTCGTCTTCGACATTCTCAAAGCCGGAAACATTGAACGGGCCGCCTTTGGCGAGGCCGTTGGGACACTGGTTCACTGAGGTCGAAATTGCGTATCCGTGGTAGAGTGAACGCGCCGACGAACCCTGTGCTTTGTGCGGGAGGTACCAATGCTGAATGACGTCAAGGCCGACGCGGAAAGCCGAATGAAAAAAGCGGTGGAGGCACTCCAGCGAGAGCTCTCCAGCGTGCGAACCGGACGCGCGTCACCGGCGCTCGTCGAGCGGGTGGAAGTCGACTACTACGGCGCCATGACGCCATTGAATCAGCTCGCCGGCATCACTGTTCCGGAAGCCCGGCTTCTGGTAATTCAGCCGTGGGACAAAGGCTCCATCCGCGCCATTGAAAAGGCGATTCAGATGGCCGACCTTGGCGTGAACCCGACCAATGACGGGGATGTGATCCGGATTGCCATTCCTGCGCTTACCGAAGAGCGCCGGAAAGAGATGGTGAAATCCGTCTGGTCGAAGGTCGAAGATGCCCGCGTTGCGATCCGCAACATTCGGCGCGACGCAATCTCGCAGGTCAAAGAGCTGGCGCAGGAGAAGATGATCAGCGAAGATGAAGAACGCCGCGGCGAGCAGGACATTCAGGACCTGACCGACAAGTACATCGCGCAGGCGGAAAAAACCGGTAAGGAGAAAGAGGAAGACGTCCTCGAGGTCTGATAAGACGGGACCAGATCCTCAGCAATGGCAACGGCAGATTCAGGAACCACGTTGAATAGCGAGAAGGCTCCCCGTCCGGTTCCGGAACATGTTGCCATTATTATGGACGGGAATGGACGCTGGGCCACGAGCCGGGGTCTGCCTCGCCTTTCCGGACACGAAGCCGGAACGGAGAATATCCGGCGGATCACCTCCGCTGCCGGCGAACTGGGTATCAAGTACCTCACCCTCTGGGCATTTTCCACTGAGAACTGGCGACGCCCGAAGGATGAGGTCGAAGGCATTCTCAGAATCCTTAGCGACGCGATCGAGGTCGAGACGGCCGAGCTCCACCAGCGAGGTGCGCAGCTCCGGCACATCGGCAGCCTGCATGGCCTTTCTCCCGAACTTCAGCAGGCCATCGAGAACGCGATCGAGCTAACCCGGGACAACAATGCGATTGTTCTGACGCTTGCCTTCAACTACGGTGGCCGTGCGGAGATCGTTCGCGCCGTTCAACGAATCGTTGAAGATGGTGTACCGGCGGATCAGGTTACCGACCACCTCATCTCCAGCTACATGTACACGCAAGAAATGCC
>SLMJ01000158.1 GCA_007133615.1 Thermomicrobiaceae bacterium
CCCATCACGACGGCGTATCGGAAGAGGAACCCGCTAATCAGAATGAGCGTTCCTCCTGCTCCAACCCTCAGCTGATCCGACGGGTGTAACTTCAGGAACAGCAACGCCAATGCAGCGAGGGCAAAGACGGTCGCCATCGCAAATGCAATGATCGCCCGTGTGCTGCTGAGGAAGAACGAGATCGCGCCACCAAGACTGACCGCGAGAATGATGAGCAATACCATCTGCCAGGCAATTGAGATTGCGCCGAATGCGGTGACGCTCTCCAGTTCATCGATCGGGCCGAGCTTGCGGATTGCTTCGATGAGGAGCAGCGCACCGGCGCCGGTAGCGACTGAAACGCCGATGAAGAATGGCGCAATGAAGATCGTATCTTCCCACCCGGGTACCGCCGTCACGCTGAGAAGCGCGCCCGAGTAGCCGGCGACGAACAACGCCGACAGCGCTGCCGGAATCGCGAAAAAGATTCCGAACCGGCTGCCATGCAGGGTGTTGTCCTGTCGCCAGGGGCCCAGACTGAGATACCCACGGGCAATGAGCGCATCGACCAGGGAGATGGTCGCAAATGCCGAGAAGATCATCAGGCCCCAGGCACCGATCGAGATCGGCGACCACCACTTCAACATCGGAAGCGGGATGTTCTCGGACTGAATGACCATGTGCCAGAAGCGCTCCGGGCGCTCCAGCTTGTAGATCAACAGGACGGTCGCGACCAGTAGCAACGGCAACGTGATGACGTGTGCCGCCCTGGCGATCGGGGATCGCCCGCGACCGTAGATTTCCAGCAGCATCGCAATCAGAAACGCTCCGGCGGCGACACCGGCTGCGAACATCTCAACGTAGACTTCCCAGCCCCATCCGATTTCGACTTCCCGCAGCATCATGATGCGACTCCGTCTCGCGAAGGCTGATCATCGAGCGTTCCGTTCTGTTCAGCCTCAGCGCGTCGACGCATTGGGCCGAGTTTCCGGAACGAGATTGCGCCGAGCACCACAGTGACTGCCGCGGTGAGCGCTCCGAGAATGCCTTCCCCGTTCAGGCTCCGACTCGAGGGCAGTTGCGGGTTCTTTGGCAGTCCATACCATTCCGGTGGTCCAACGATCAGGAAGAATGCATTGAGACCACCGAGCATCTCTTCATCTCGACCATAGAGACTGGCGTCGCTCACGCCGGCTCTCTGAAGCTCCATCAGGCGAACATCAGCCTCTTCCTGGAGTTCCCGAACCGGACCGAACTTGATCGATTCCGTTGGGCATGCCTGTGCACACGCGGGAACCATTCCGGCCTGCAGGCGGTCGTAGCAAAGCGTGCACTTCATTGCGGTGTTATTGACCGGGTTGATATCGATGACATCGAACGGGCAGGCCGGAATGCAGGCACGACATCCATTACAGATATCTGACTGAATTACCACGGTGTCGAATTCCGTCCGGAAGATCGCTCCGGTCGGGCAGACTTCCAGGCATCCGGCATGAACGCAGTGCTTGCAGACATCGCTGAACATGAGCCAGCGACCCTGTGAACGGTCGTCGAAATCCTCTACGAACCGGACATGACGCCAGGTTGTTCCGTCGAGCGTGCCGGTGTTGTCATAACTGTTGCCGGTAAGCTCGACCACGCCGCCGTTGTCCGCCGGCAGCTGGTTCCATTGTTTGCAGGCGACTTCACAGGCTTTGCAGCCGATGCAAACCGAAACGTCGGTGAAGAAGCCCATTGGTTCAGCCATAGCGTCCTCGTTTCCCCGCCTGGATCAGTCGTCCGGTTCGATGTTGCACATAAACGCCTTTGCCTCATGGATGGCGACGTTCGGGTCACCGACCAGTGCGGTGAGGTCGTTTGCCGCCTCACCGGTCACAACTCCCATATATCCCCAGTGGAACGGCATCCCGACACAATGAACGATGTTGCCGTCAATGATCAGTGGTTGCAGTCTCCGAGTTACCAGAGCCTTAACGCGGATCGAGCCACGAGGTGTACTGACCCGACACCAGCCGGTATTGCGAATACCCAGCGTATTGGCGAGCTCTTCGCTCATCTCTACGAACATCTCTGGCTGGAGCTCGGCCAGCCATGGCAACCATCGGGTCATGACGCCCGAGAGATGATGCTCGGTGAGCCGGTACGTTGTGACGACAAAGGGATAATCGCGATCCCCGTGCTGAATGAGTTCATTCCCGTCGGTTCGCCAGTATTTCGTGATCGGGTTCTTGTCCTGCGAGTAAAGGGGATTCCGGATAGGCGCTTCTGCGGACTCGTAGTGTGTTGGGATCGGGCCATCAACCATCCCGTTGGGCGTGTAGAGCCAACCCTTGCCATCCGCCATCATGATGAATGGATCACTACCTGAGTGCGCGTCGAGTCCAATACCTTCCGGATCAGCCTCGGCGTCCGGCGGCTTGGTTACGTCGAAGTCGGGCACGTCGTACCCGGTCCACTCGCCGGCGTCTTCATCCCACCAGACCCAGCGTTTTTCCTCTGACCACGGGTTGCCGTCCGGATCTGCGGAAGCGCGGTTGTAGAGGATGCGCCGGTTGTCGGGCCAGGAGAACGCCCAGCCCTGGTGACTCCCGATTTCGCCCTCTGGATCCGGCTCCCGATTCCGTGTCTTGTTTTCGTCCGGGTTGGGGAAGACGCCGCAGTAGATCCAGGATGCGCAGGTCGTAGATCCATCGTCCTCAAGTTCGGCAAAGCCCGTCAGGTGGGTGTCCGGATCATCTGTCCAGTAACCGTTGATTTCCTTGAGGATCTTCTCGGTATCCGGTTCGCCCTCAATCCGGGTGTCTTCCGGATATTCGCCCTCGTCGTAATCAAAGTCCCAGAGCAGGTTATTGAACCCCTCATCATGAGGGTTGTCACTGTCTTCGTAGAGTGCTTTGAGACGAAGCGCCAGTTGATGTGTGAACCATTCGTCGGATCGACAATCGCCAGGTGGATCCGCGGACTTCTCGTGCCACTGCACCCACCTCTGCGTGTTCGTGAAACTTCCGCCCATTTCGCCGACAGCTGCGGACGGAATGAAGAAGACCTCGGTGTCGATATCTTCCGGGCTGATCTCACCGTTCTGCACCTCTGGCGCTGCATACCAGAATGCCGCGCTTTCGGTTTCGAAAATGTCTTTTACGACGAGCCACTTGAGGTTCCGCATAGCCGCCCGCTCGAACTTGCCGTTGAGTGAGGTTGCCGGGTTCTGCCCCATGCAGAAGAATCCTTCGATCTCGCCACGCGCCATCCGGACCATGGATGCCATGTGTGAGAAGTCACCCGTGATTTTCGGGTGCCAGTCCCAGCCCCACCCGTTCTCCTCTGTGGCGTGTTCGCCGTACATCGACTTCATGTAAGAAACGAGGAACTTCGGCATGTTCGCCCAGTAGCCGGTGGGCTGAATCTCGTTGACCAGATAGTTTTCGAGCGTTTCGTGAGGCTCGAGCGCTGACGGATGGTCCATGTAGCCGTGAATGCTGTGGTAGAGCGTCGGGACGTCGGTCGACCCCTGGATCGTGGCGTGACCGCGCAGTGCAACGATGCCGCCGCCCGGACGACCGATGTTCCCGAGCAGCAACTGAAGCAGCGCGGCGCACCCGATCATCTGCACACCCTTGGTGTGCTGAGTCCAGGCCACCGCGTAGCAGAACGCTGACGTCCGGCTCGGGTTCGAGTTATCGGTTAGCGCTTCGGCGACCTCCAGGAATTTGTCGCGCGGGCAGCCAGTGATCCGCTCAACCATCTCCGGTGTATAGCGCGAGAAATGCCGGCGAATGATCTGAAAGACGCATCGCTCATCTTCAAGCGATTCGTCCAGTTCCGGGAGCCCGTCCGGCCGAACGTACTCGACCAGATCGTCATAAGGTGGGCCGCCTGGTGCCTGTTCGAAGTATTCACCACCAATAGCGTCAGACTCGTCGTCGTTCTGTTCCACATCGGCATCAGCCTGCCGGCCACCTCTATTGACCGGGAATCCCTCGTACTGCCAGGTCTCCTTGTCGTAGGTGTACTCGAATCCGTTGATCGGCTCGCCTTCAAACTCCAGTAGACCGGAAAAGACGCCATCCAGGTCCTCGGTATCTTCGAAGTCCTCGTTGATGATCGTCGCTGCATTCGTGTAATTGACCACGTAGTCGCGGAAGTACAGATCGTTTTCGATGACGTAGTTGATCAGCCCTCCGAGAAACGCGATATCGCTTCCGGGCCGGATCGGTGCATAGATGTTCGCCATCGCGGACGTGCGCGTGAAGCGGGGATCCACGCTGATGACGGTCGCGCCTCGCTTGCGTGCCTCGATCACCCAGCGGAACGCGACCGGATGGTTCTCGGCCATGTTGGAACCCTGAATAACGATGCAGTCAGAGCGAGACAGATCTTCGGCAAACGTGGTGGCGGCCCCGCGCCCCATTCGAGCCCCCAGACCGGGGACTGAGGAGCTGTGTCATATACGGGCCTGATTCTCGATGGCAACCACACCTAAACCTCGCATCAGCTTCTGATGGATGTGATTCCACTCGTTCGCCATCGTGGCGCCACCGAGGGTGAAGATTGCCGGCGTATAGTTGACTGTCTTGGTGATTTCGTTGCCCTCGTCGTCCGGGCCTGTCCACTCCTCGACGAACGTCTCGTCCCGGGTCTCCTTGACGAGTTCGGCGATGCGATCCATCGCCCGATCGAGATCCCACACCTCCCAGTCGGTCGCTCCGGGATCACGATGGAGGACGTGGGTAATCCGGTTCGGATTGACGTGAAGCTGGAACGTTGCGGCGCCTTTCGGGCAGAGGGTGCCAACGTTTACCGGGCTTTCCGGATTTCCCTCGATATTGACGATCTGGCCATCTTCGACATGGATCAGCGTGCCGCACCCAACCGCGCAGTACGGGCAGATGCTGGGATACGCCTGCGCGTCGCGGATTCGCAGTTCAGTCGCCATCGCGCGCCGGGTGTTGAGATCAACGCCAAGTGCCGTAAGCGACCCCGCGGCAGTGCCGGCCATGAGCAGGCTTGACTGCTTGAGGAAGCTGCGACGAGAAGTTCTGACCGCCATCGCGATCTCCATTCATCATGGTTTCTGGACAACCGACCGCGATGCGGCACCCTGGTCCATACGATATACGTCCGGTGTGGTAGTTTGCGTTCCGCGCATTATAGCCAGAGTATTGTCGAGATAACATTAACTCCCTGCGGTTTAGCATGCCGCATGCCGCGAGCTTGCTGGTGCGGTATTGTCGTTAGCCGGGCGGGGAGCCCAACAGTTTCCGGTCGCTAATCCCGGATGACGGCGACTGGCCGAACCGGTGAACCGGTTGCGCCGACGAACTTCAGCGGCAGGCAGATCAGTTCGAACCGGGAGTATCCGGCCGCAGCGAGTTCTTCAAGATTCATGTTTTCGATGATGTAGACGCCACGTCGGGCGAGCAGGATCAGGTGACCGGGTAGCTGGCAGCCGTACTCTTCATCGAACCGGCCGATAACGTCCCAGGCCATGGTATCGGCCCCGACAGCAAGCACGTCGAGATCAGCAAGCCATTCCGATGCCGCGGCTTCCACGCCAGGCCCTGCCAGGTACGCGGCTTCGTCTCTCCAGCGCTGTGCGTTACCAGTGCGGACGAGAATGGTATCTCCCGGCTTGATCTCTATTCCCTGACGCTCGCAGCAGCGGGCGAGCTCGTCGCGCGAAATCAGATAGCCTTCGTCGAGGCAGTCGACGCCGAGCAGCGCCGGTACATCGAGTAAGACGCCGGGTCCGACGATCGGTGGCACTTCTTCGATCGCGTGCTTCGAGAACCCACCGTTGCGTTCGACGCTTGCGACATCGACTCCTCCACATAGCGTCAGGTGTTCCGCCTGGTGACAGAGCGCATCGATGTGAGTGCCGGCGTGCTCCATACAGATAATCATCCCGGACGCACTGGAGCGTGGTCCCGTGTTTTCGGGGTCGTATGTATCGCTGTGACGGCGGTGAAGGGCATAGTAGTAGCCAGGTTTGTGGCTATCGATCACGGGCATGTCTGTGGTGCGTGGTTGTTCGAGATCGAAAACCTGTCGCGGTTCCCCGGAGAGATCGCCGGTTCCATCACTCATGTTCATCCCCCTTCTGGTTCTGAGCTCGCTTCCCGTGATTCGGTCGGACGTCAATCACCCCAGATGCGTTGCGCCAGTGTTGGTTTATCCGGGTAGCGACCTTGCTTCTCTGCCTGCTTCTCTACTCGCTGGAGGCTCTTCCTGACGAATGTTGCCCCCATCCAGCGGAGTGGCTCCAGTTCCCAATCTGGAGACTGATGCCTGGCCATCGGGAGTTCACTCAACTGACTGCGCTGATTGGTAATGAGGTCTGCGAGTGTTCGCCCGGCCAGGTTTGCCGTTGCGACTCCCTGGCCGGTGTAGCCGCGTGCTGTTGCAATGCCGGACGCTGGATCGTAGGACATGACGGGCATGCGGTCGCGCGGTACGCCGAGAACACCTCCCCAGGCATGTGTGAACTTGATGCCGTGGAGCCGAAGAACCGGAAACCAGTCGTAGCAGGATTCGCGTGCGTGCTGAAAGATGTCTTCCTGCCGGTCGAGATCGTCCGTGATGTGTGAATTGAACGGATACACGGACCGATAGGCGCCAAAGGCGATACGGCCATCTATCGTCTTGTTCAGATATCCACCACGGGAATCATGCCCGGTTATCACGCCGCGCTCGTTCCATCCGATCTGCTCCCAGATGTGTTCCGTGATTGGTTCGGTGACTACCATGTGAGACGTGATCGGTATGATCTGTCGTTTTAGCTTCTCAAGCCGTGAGAGATAGGCTTCGCCCGCCAGCACAACTACATTGGCGCGAACCTCACCATGATCAGTGACCAATCCTGGATTCGGCGCGCCCTGGTAATCACGCACGGGAGATTGCTCGTAGATCGTGACTCCGTGGCGTTCGACCGCTCTTGCCAAACCGCGAGCAAGTGCGGCCGGCTGGACCGAGGCGCCGTGGCGCTTCCAGAGCGCACCCACAGCCCGATTGATCTGGATGTCCTCCGAAAGCTCGGCTGCGTCCAGCAAGCGGTAGTTCTCGCCCAGTCCGATCTTCTCGTACAGATCCATCGTCTCGTGCAGATCAGGGATACGATGCTCGCCGCGGGCGATCTCGTACGTCCCGGGTTTGACGTAATTGGACTGGATACCCTCTTCTCCGGAGACCCTGCCGACTTCATCGACAGACCTATACATTTGCTCGTAAACGGCCCGAGCGGTATCAACGCCGTAGTTGTCGATCAGTTTGTCGAGTGGATACGGGAACCCGGCGACGCACCATCCACCGTTACGACCAGATGCACCAAACCCGGCGATCTCGGCTTCTACGATGACGATCTTCAGCGAGGGATCCCGCTGGGAAAGATAGTATGCAGTCCAGAGCCCGGAGAATCCGGCTCCCAGAATCGCAACGTCGGCGTTGATCGCTCCGTGAAGTGGGTCCCTGGGCGAGAGATCATCTCCTGAGTGTTCGAGCCAGAAGCTGAAGCGGCCGTACCTGCTCATCGGTGAAGCCCTCTCTTGGACGTATGGTTGTTATCTCCGACAAATACTGGTTGGCGCAGTATAGCAGCGATCTTCCGCAATTTGTGCGCGGCATTTACCGTTATCGCGTACGATTGATGCTGGCAGGGAAATGCAGTCTTGCATTGATAGAGACCAGAACAGTTAAACCGTTGTTACGTATGACAGATGCAGACCTTGAAGCGAGATAATGCCTGAACGGCGCACGGTACTCGAAGGCCGCTACAAGCTGATCCGGCAAATCGGCGAAGGTGGGTTCAGCCGGGCGTACCTCGCGGATGATTTGCGGCTTGGTCGACGGGTCATTGCCAAGATACTCCGAACGGAGCTCACCCGGGATCAGGCCTCGCTTCGCCGGTTCGAACGTGAGGCGAAGATCGCCGCTCAGGTGAGCGGTCCGAACCTTGTCGACGTCTACGACTACGGGACAGACGACGAGCATCCAGTGATCATTTCGCAGTGGATCGATGGAGTCGACCTCTCTCGAGTTGTGCGCAAACACTCCGGCTTGCGAAGTGACGACGCGATTTCGATCACTCTGGATATTCTCGGCGGGCTGGAGACGCTTCACGCTGCTGGTATTCAGCACCGGGACGTCAAACCGTCGAACGTGCTGATCCCCAAGTGGAACGCCCCGGCCAAACTCACGGACTTCGGGATCTCCCGTGCCGCGGATGATCCGCGGTTGACCATGACAGGCGAAGTCCTGGGAAGTCCCGTCTACATGTCGCCGGAACAGGTCGAGGGTATGGAATTGACCCCGTCGACCGATCTTTACTCGGTGAGTGTCGTCCTGTTCGAACTGGTAACCGGTTCTCCGCCGTTCACCGGTGAGTCCGCCTCAAAGATCATGCTCCAGCACGTCGCCAGTGCGCCCCCGCCACCTCGACTCCTGAAGCCGGACGTCGAACCGGCACTCGAACAGATCATCCTGAAAGGGCTGGCGAAGCCTCCCGAAGAGCGTTTTGCGTCTGCCGCCGCAATGGCGAAAGAGCTGCGGAAGGTGCTCGAAACGATCCATTCCAAGAGGGGCATTACGGATTCAGCCTATCGCACTCGCGTTATTCCGCCGGAAGACGAGATCACGCGTGCAGCCCATGGACCGGCAGGCCAGCAGGAAGCCGGGACGTCTCAACCAACGGTTCATCTTCCCGGCGCTGCTGGCAGAATGCGTGGACTGGAGCGTCCCAGAAAGCGAATTCCAATCCGGAAGTCGGCACCGGCGGAGCCGGCCGAGCGGCGACCATCGACGGTCCAGCCGAAGCGGCGCCGATCCTGGTTTCCGTTCAGGCGCAGGCGGATTCCGCGTTATCCAGTCGTGCTCGCGCTGCTTGTGTTCTTCACGATCATGCTGTTTGCGATCATTCAGAGTTTGACGGCCTTGATCGAGGCAGGAGGCTGGTAGCAAGGATGGAACGTAGCGAAATCGTCGCGAAGCTCTATCATCTTGTTAGTGCGATCAACCGTCACGATCTGGATGAACTAGTGAGCCATTTCCATGAGGACTACGAGAGCATACAGCCAGTGCATCCTGAACGATCGTTCTGTGGCAGAGATCGTGTCAGAGAGAACTGGGAGTGGGTATTCCAACGGTTTTCTGATTTTCGCGCGCAGGTGATCGATTTCGCCGTTCGAGATTGCACGGTCTGGACCGAATGGACGTGGCAGGGAACCGCACCGGACGGTGCACACGTCGTGGTGCGAGGAGTGATGATTCTGACGGTCGACGGCGACCTGTTCCGGCATGGAAAACTCTACCTGGAACCGGTTCGCGGCTGACGCGCTGCGGTTATCGGAAACTGGATGCAGAATAAGACTCGGAGTTCCGCGGTTGACGGTACGATCCCAACCAGAATGAGAGGCGATCAGATGTCAGGACGAGCGTTCATCTACACCCGGCCGCAGCGAAACAAGAAGGGCGAACTGGTCGACGACAACGCTCAACAGGTGACTCGCTGCCAGGATTACGCCCGGGAAAACGGGTACCAGGTGACCCGGATCCTCCAGGAGGAGGAGCACGGTCCGGAGGACGAACGACCGGAGCTCAAGTCGCTACGCAGTGCGATCTGGCTCGGAAAACTGGACGTTCTGATTGCGCCTCGGCCGGAGACGCTTTACCAGGACACCAACCGCCTGGTTCGCCTGGCGAAAGAGCTTTCGATGATCCAGGCCCGACTGGAGTTCGTTGACGTGGACATCAATCAGTATGAACTGGAAGAAGACGGCGTCTAGGAGGCACAGGCAGTGCCGTACGCCAGGGAAGGGCAGGCAACGTGGGTGATGACGCGATAAAGGGGCCGTACCTGCTGATGGCGGTTCTGTGCCAGCGCGCTGATCAGGACCAGTATGGTTCGTTCAACGTAATCAATGTGCTGGAGCAACTTGTCGTTGGAAGCGATGATCCCAATGCACCGGTCGAGTTCCCGGGATTCCGGCTCGAAGCACAGCTGGTGGTTTCGATGGCGTCAGGAGACAAGCGGGGCGATTCGACCATTACGATCGAGCCAACGGATCCGAAACTGAATCGGCTGGATCCGGTGTCACAGGGCGTCACGTTCAGCGGCGAGGATCATCGCGTAACGATCGTCTCCAACGTCAGTCTTGATGTGGAGCATACCGGCGTCTACTGGTTCAACGTGTTGCTCGATGGCGAATCCGTCAGCTGGATTCCGCTGCGGATCGGGTATCATCGCGGTCACCAGGAACCATGGTTGAATCTGGCGCCGAACTGACGGCGCGGTCCTTCGGTCGTCCTCAGCTGATCATTGAGCCGAGAACGTGCTGGGTGGGCATCCAGACGTTCTCGGTGAGCCAGATTGCGATGATGATCAGCAGGGTGATCCCCGCTGGAATACCGACTACCCAGGCGGCCGACGTCAACAGTTGCCAGCCGAGCGATTTTTCGGGAGCGGCAGTGGAACTCGTCCTATCGGCAGTTGTCAGGCTCGGACGGAGCCAGGAGACAACAGTCTCCGGTTGCCAGTTCGGCATCGCTTCCTGGAACCATGGGCATGTCTGAAAAGCACCGGAACGACAGAGCGTCGCCGCGGTATCCAGTTCGAGCCGTTCCGGAGGATCGGCTGCAGCACAGAGAGGGAGCCGGGCCGAAGATGTGCGCGATTCGCCCGGTACCAGTTGTGGCAACCGATAACAGGGGCAAACCCGCCTGGTGGATGATTTTTGGACCGAGACCACGTTCACGTTTTCGTTCCCGACATGCCTTGACTCAGGCGCGATCACACCCGCCAATCATAAAGGCCTGGCGGCTGGTTTTGCATCATTCAGTTGCGCAGGAAAGATGCGTCAGTTCCGTTGCGGCTGATGATACGCTTTTTGCCAAGGTGGGGCCCGACCAAAAAGTCGCTAAATTGAGAGCAGGTGAGGCCGATAGATATGTCTGACGTGGTGTCAGAGATTGTCGAACGGGTCAGGTGTGCGCTGATTGAGATCGAACACCCGGAACTTCGTCCGCTCATCGTAGGGTTATCCGGTGGAATTGACTCGCAGGTTTTGACACACGCGCTCGGGATCGTGGCGGAATCCGGCGGCCCCCCGGTACATGCTGTTCATGTTGATCACGAATTGCGGCCAGAGTCCGGTGACGATGCCGCCGGCGTGCAGCAGCTTTGCCGCGAGTGGGGAGTATCGTGTGATGTCGTCAAGGTTGACGTCCCCGGTTGGGACGCCGAACTTGACCAGGGTGTTGAGTCCGCGGCCCGGCATGCTCGCTACGCCGCGCTGGCTTCGACGGCGCTCGATAACGATACCGACACGATTGTTACTGGTCACACACTGAATGACCAGGCGGAGACGGTCATGTTGCGGCTTCTCGCCGGCACGGGCCTGGAGGGCCTCTCTGGCATGTCGATGTTCTCCCGCCGACCGATCGCGCTGGCACCAGGCCGGCCGGCTGTCAGACGCCTGGCTTTGTTCCGGCCGCTGCTTGGCATTTCCCGTGATCGGATCGAGGCCTATGCAGCACAGGTCGGGATCAATCCGATCGAGGATCCCAGCAATCAGTCAACAGCATTTCGCCGAAACGCCATCCGCCACAACGTCGTACCACATCTGCTGGAAATCGAACCCGCCGCGCTCGACGCAATCTTCCGGACAACCTCGACGCTTCAGGACGACGCCGGGTTTATTGCTGATGCGGTCGATCAGGCCTTTGACGAAATCGTCGCCGAACGATCCGGAGTCTGGATGCTGGAACGCCAGCAATTCCGCTCGGTTCATGCGGCAATCCAGCGGCGAGTCCTGTACCGAGCAATCGATTCCGTTCTCGGAACTGCTCTGCGGCTGAGCCAGGAGCGGCTGGAATCGCTCCGGATCGCTGCGATCGATGGTCAGCCCGGCAAAACTATTGAGCTTGCAGACGATGTAGTCGGCTATATTGATTACGATCGACTGGCGATTGGCCATGTGACGACGCTTGAGGAAACGCTCCGGAAACTGTCCTGGATACCGCTGCTCGAGCCCGGGAGTGAAACCCGGCTGTGTGGTGACATCAATGAACAGCTTTCGAACGGCTGGCGCGTCCGCGGGAGTGTCACCAGTGATCAGGACGTCGTCCTCCGCACCCGGCGAGACGGTGATCGGACTCGTGGCCCGCGTCGGCGAGAGATCAAGTTGCAGGACTGGTTCACGGACCAGAAGGTTCCCAGATACCTGCGGGATTGGCTCCCACTCATCGCGGTCAACGATGAAGTGCGCTGGGTGATCGGGCTTGACATCACCGAGCTACGGGACACCCGTAGCGGTATCGATCTGCAACTCGAACTCGACATTCTGGATTAGTCTGAGCGAAATCGGAAGGTGGAACATGTCCCTGACTGAATCCGCGCTTCATCAGGGCCTCGAGCGCGTCCTGATCAATGAAGACGAACTGGGCCGACGTATTCGAGAACTCGGAGACGATGTTGGCGCTGCGTACTCCGATTCCCGGCCGCTGCTGATCGGCGTACTGACCGGCGCGTTCATCTTTATGGGTGACCTCAGCAGGCGGATGGGCATTCCCCTCGACGTTGACTTCATGGCGGTTTCGTCCTACGGACAATCCACGGAGTCCTCTGGTGTCGTCCGGATCGTCAAGGATCTGGATCGCTCGATCGAAGGCCGAGATGTGATCATCGTGGAAGACATCATCGATAGCGGTCTGACCCTGCAGTATCTGATCGATACGCTGCAGCGGCGGAACCCGGCTAGCATCCGGGTCGTTGCACTGTTGAAAAAGGACAAGCCGGACGCGATCGACGTGCCGGTTGATTGGGTCGGCTTCGAAATCCCGGACGAGTTCGTGGTCGGCTACGGGCTCGACAAGGCGGGACAGTATCGGAATCTTCCGTTTATCGCGGTCGCCCGGGTGCCCTGATTACGTGCCACTCGCGCAACACTGTAATCACGTCGGCGAATAGTGCGGCAAATCAAGGCGTCCGTCACCAGATTGACAGAATCTGTTTGATATAATTTCGCCACTTTACCGAGCCTTCTGCGTTTCGGCTCCCTTTTTGCAACAGATAGAACGCGGCCAGCGCGTTCGGAGGGCATTGAATGACGGAGAACAAGTGGTTGCGTAACGGCTTCGTCTGGATCGTCCTTCTCATCGCCGTGATCGCCCTCTGGTTTGCTTTCATGGGTGGTGGGACCGACACCCAGTCAAAAAGCTGGTCGGAACTAACATCGGATATTCGCCAGGGTCAGATTGATCGCCTGGAAATGACCGAAGGTTCCAGCCAGGTTACTGCCGTTTACATCGACGAGTCCGAGCCAGCCGCGGAAACACGGCTTCCACCCGAGGTTTCGATCAATGAACAACTGACAGCGTTTGGCATTGAACCGTCCGACGTTGCGATTGATACGAGCTCATCGAGCATGTGGGGCAACCTCTGGCCGTGGATGATCATCCTGGTGCCGATGGTCTTCATTATCGGGATCTTCATCTACATGATGCGCCAGTCTCAGGGGGCAAACAACCAGGCTATGTCGTTCGGCAAGAGTCGAGCGCGAATGTTCACCGGGACCAAACCGTCGGTGACGTTCTCTGATGTTGCCGGGGTAGACGAGTCCAAGGAAGAACTTGCCGAGGTCGTTGACTTTCTCAAGTATCCAGAGAAGTTCGCATCGCTTGGTGCCCGGATTCCGAGTGGGGTGCTCCTCGTAGGCCCGCCAGGCACGGGAAAAACGCTCCTCTCCCGAGCGGTTGCTGGCGAGGCTGGTGTTCCGTTCTTCAGTATCAGTGGGTCCGAATTCGTTGAGATGTTTGTAGGCGTCGGCGCAAGCCGGGTTCGTGATCTTTTCGATCAGGCCAAGCGAAATGCGCCGTGTATCGTGTTCGTCGATGAGATTGACGCGGTCGGTCGCCAGCGTGGCGCTGGACTCGGTGGCAGTCACGACGAGCGCGAGCAAACGCTGAACCAGATCCTCGTCGAGATGGACGGGTTTGATAGCACCACGAACATCATCGTGATTGCGGCGACAAACCGCCCGGACGTGCTCGATCCGGCCCTGCTTCGGCCAGGTCGATTCGACCGGCAGGTCATTCTGGATCGCCCAGACGTTAAAGGCCGCCAGCAGATTCTGGACGTTCACTGCAAGGGCAAGCCACTGGATGCAGATGTGGATATCGAGCGACTCGCCCGGCAGACCCCCGGATTCTCTGGTGCGGACCTTGAAAACCTGGTGAACGAGGCGGCAATTCTGGCCGGTCGGCGGAACAAGAAGACAGTCGGCCGTCAGGAACTAACCGAGGCGATCGATCGGGTGATCGCTGGTCCGGAACGAAAGAGCCGGGTGATCACCGAGCGCGAGAAGGTGCTCACTGCCTATCACGAAGCCGGCCACGCACTGGTCGCCCGTATGCTGCCGAATGCAGATCCGGTTATGAAGGTTTCAATTGTCGCTCGCGGAATGATGGGCGGGTACACCCGGATCATTCCCGAGACCGAACGATTCTTCTGGACCCGTCGACAGTTCGAAGCGCAGATTGCCGTGGCGATGGCGGGCCAGGTCGCGGAGGAACTGGTTTACGGCGAAAAGTCGACCGGCGCATCGAACGATATCCAGCAGGCCACAAGCCTCGCTCGCCGGATGGTGACCGAGTACGGTATGAGCCCCAAGCTGGGGCCGCTGGCATTTGGACGCAAAGATGAGATGGTGTTCCTCGGTCGTGAGATCAGCGAGCAGCGTAACTACAGTGATCAGGTTGCCTTCGAGATCGATCAGGAGATTCGCGAGATCATCGACGACGCGTATGCGACCGCTGAACGCATCCTCTACGAGCATCGGGACAAGCTCGATGAGATCACACAGTTGCTCGTTGAGCACGAAACGATCGAGGGTCCGGAAATGGAAGCGCTCTTCTCTGAACCGCGTCCTAAGCCGGAGCTTGTGGAGCCACCGATGCCTCGACCGAGACAGCCACTCTCTAACAGTGACGACGATGAGGACGAAGAAGAAGGCCCGGCACGCGCGCCAGACTTGAGCCCTCAGCCGATCTCGTGAATGAATCCACTTCTGAAGACAAGCGAGTCAGGCGGATGGACATTTTTGTTCATCCGCCTTTTTCATCAAGCGAACCCGGTTAGTGTTCAGGCTGGTGCCGAATCCGGATCCGGCGCGAACTCCGGTAGCGGGCATCCGAGATCTGACATTCCAGACGAGGGATGCCAGTCGATGTCATCCACCGCATTGTAGCGATACTGCCGCATCAAGCGTTCTGCGTCGCGGGCAGTAATTCGGACGGGCCTGGAGCCGCACGCTGGCCGGAGAAAGTAACGCCCATCTTCGTCAATAAGGACGATTGACTGGGGTTGATCCGAGCGGCGGCCAATGAGTCGCACCTGAAAGCGTTGCATTCCGGCCTGCCTTCCCGCTGGAGTGATGCACTACGCGCAATAGCCGCAAGATTTGCGCCAGAGGTGCGCGTGTACTCTCGTCGTGCGAAATGAATGGTTCGGAGAGTCCCTGAGTCGGTGCCCCGGAAAATGGAATTGAATACCAGTGAGAAAGAAGGTGAACCTGGGGGCTACTCGTAAGTGGGGGTGGAGGCAGGGGGACTCGAACCCCCGACCTCTACAGTGCGATTGTAGCGCTCTCCCAGCTGAGCTATGCCCCCACGCAACACAGGATGTCCGCATCCTGAGAGCGTATGGAAGTATATTCCGTCGCGGGACAGAGTGTCAATGCGAGGTACTCCGCGGTACCGGCGACCGAACTGACCATCGCTTACCCCGGACTTCCGGGCGGTGGCATGTTGGGCTGTCTTGCCGGACAATCGGAGGCGGACGTGATGTCCCTGGCTATCGCACCCATTCATGAGCCAGATCCGGAGCGGACAAAGGCAGGTTCTGTGAACCGATTGGCGTCATTCGACATATTTGATACCACGCTGACACGGCTCGTCGGTTCACCGCACGCCGTGTTTCTTCTGCTTGGTTATCAACTACGTTACAGAGGTTTGACGGATCTGGATCCCTTCGTCTTCATGCGGCGTCGGGTTCTGGCGGAGCATTATTCGCGGCGCCGGCGGCCCTCACGTGAGGTAACGCTGGACGAGATTTATCAGGTGCTGGGCAACTGGTTGGATCTGTCAGACGAGCGTCGCGAAGCTGTCAAGACTCTCGAGTGCAAACTCGAATCTGATGTACTCCGCGCGGTGCCCGGCGCTCATCAACGCATCAAGCAGGAGCGCGCATCTGGTAAACGGATCGTGTTCACGTCAGACATGTACTTGCCGTCGGCGTTTCTGAAAGAGCAACTCTCGTGTCGTGGTTTGTGGTCCGAGGGCGATCGATGCTACGTCTCGGCTGAACACGATGGATCGAAGGTCGACGGTACATTGTTCGAGACGATAATCGAGCGTGAATCGGTATCGTCAGGCGACATCATCCATTGGGGTGATAACCCGGTCAGCGATGTTCGCGGTGCTCACCTGGCTGGTGTGGCTGTCGAGCATTACGCGGACGGGTTACTCAATCGCTACGAACGGACCCTTGAGCGGTATTCCAGAGAAACCACGGGGCTGACCTCGCTGATGGCTGGCGCGTCGCGATTGGCACGCATGACGTTGTCCGATTCAGGCCCGCACGAGAGAGCGATCGCAGCGGTTTCCGCCGGAGTGGCTGGTCCAGCGTTGGCGGCCTTCGTTATCTGGATGCTCCTGCGTGCGCGGGAACGTGGACTCAAGCGCCTCTACTTCGTTTCCCGTGATGGTCAGATCCTGCTCGACATCGCATCGAGACTGGCGCCGGTTCTGGGGCTGGATATCGAGTTGCGCTACCTCTACGGGAGCCGGCAGGCCTGGCATCTTCCCGGCATTTACGACGAGATCGACTCGAGACATGAGCAGTGGATATTCGATCCGGGACGCGATTTCACCGTGCGAACTGTCCTGCGTCGGGTTGAGCTCGATCCGGAAGACGTGTCCACTGAACTGAGGCAGGCGGGCTTCGACGAGAAGAACTGGGATCGTCACCTGACCGAGGCTGACGTTTCCGCGCTAAAGCGCCTGATGAATGGATCTTCGGTTCGCGCGCGCATCTTCGAGAAAGCATCCGCGGCCAGAAAACTGACAATCGACTATCTGCGACAAGAGGGGCTGTTCGATGAGGTTCCCGCCGGAATCGTTGATCTCGGATGGCGCGGGCGAGTGTTCACATCCCTCCATGCGATGATGCGGCGCGAGGGCGGCAAGATGCCGGTTCCATACTTTTTCGGTCTTTCAGGCGGAACTGACTCCGACGCGCTGTCGGACCGTGAAGTATTTCTCTTTGACCTCGAACGTGGGCAGGGCGCGGACGTTCACCGTGAGGTGGCGGGAATCGAGAATCTGCTGGAGGCGTTCTGCTCCGGGTGTGATGGGAAAACGATTGGATACACCCGTGACGGTTCCACTGTCCGGCCGACTGAGGACATCCCCGAGAACAAGAGCGTTATGGACTGGGGTCTGCCGGTGCACCGGCAGGCAGTTCACGAATTCACGGAGCGTCTGGAGGAAGGGCTTGCACTGCAGATCGTTGAGGTATCTTCTGACGCCCTGGCTGTGGTCGGCTCCCTCCTGCAGGAAGTCTGGTTGCGCCCGACCACAGCGGAAGCCGAGGCCTGGGGCTCGTTTCCGTACGAGGATGCTCAGGCTGGCACAGAATGGGAGCAACTGGCTCGCCCGATCCAGTTCAGGAACATCGGAATGGCCCTGTACAACGTGCAGGAGTGGGACCGACAGCGCCCGATCTGGCTGAACGGGAGCATCCAGCTCAGTTCTCGTCCGACGCGAGCGGTGCTGAGTGCGTTGCTGGCCACGCGTCCGATCTGGAGTGGCCTCAGAAGGCGGATTCTACGCCGGTCCTGACGAACTGACATCTGGTCGAAGCGCCGGGCTGTTGCTATACTGGAAACAGTTTCGACAATGCAGACGCGGGTGTAACTCAGTGGTAGAGTCCCTGCTTCCCAAGCAGGTTGTCGTGGGTTCGAATCCCATCACCCGCTCTTTTCCCA
>SLMJ01000124.1 GCA_007133615.1 Thermomicrobiaceae bacterium
AGCGCTGCCACAAGCCGTAGCTTGACTCCCAATGTTTCCCTCCTCGGTTGAACGGTGTAACGGTGATTGTCGCGCGAACAGGAAACCACACTCGTTCCTCCCACGAGTGCGCCTGACGATGCCGCCCTCTCCTTTCCTGCTCTGGATGCACTACTTCACGTCAAATGGTTCGTTTACGCGAGCGCCAGATACAGTGATTACATCAACTCGACATCCCATGTCGCAATCTGATTAGTTCTAGCATACATACTATACCCTTTTATGAACAGAACGTACATTTTGCCACGTGGTTGTGCAAGTGTATGCAATGATGACGAAATCACGGACCGGTTAACAGTCCAGCCCCGGGAGCAGTACCCGGGGCTGATTACTGGTTTGTCTGGCGGCTCTATTCTTCTCCGTCACATGGACCATCGGGCGATGTGCGCCAGGGTTCGAAGGTCACGTCCTCGCTGACGGTGTCGCCGGACCCGGGACCTTCACCTCCGGGACCACTGGGATCACCCCACCAGTTGCAGGTGGCGTCTGCCGCCTCTGATACGTAGTTGAAGATACCGTAATCGTTGCCGGTAATGACGTTTTCATTCAGTGAGAGTTCACTTCCGTCAGCGCCCCAGAGTTCGAAGCCAAGCTCGTTATCGACCACGGTGTTGCCGGTGGCCGTGATGTTTTCGGAGTCAGGACCGATGGAGATTCCATTGACGCCGTCCTCGATCACGTTGTCTGTAATGACGATACTGTTGGCCAATAGATCACTGTCAAACACCCAATCCCCGTAGATCTGGACGCCGTCGTGATTGTTGTACGCATGATTGTCTTCAATCAGCACGTCACTCGCACCAACCGCGAGTAGCGCCCCGGGTTCCGCGCCATCATAGCCATGATCCCGAACCGTATTCCCGATCATCTCGCCTGTGGCGCCCCAGCCGATCTGTATACCGTTGGCTGCCCAACCAGAGTCCGGCCAACCCGGACCGGTCACATCGTTCTCTCGGATCGAAACAACTGGTGCGGCGGATTCCCCGAAATCACCGTTGGCGGCAATCCCGACTCGGACATGTCCCCGCAGTTCATTGTTCAGGATGTCCATATTGGAGTCGCCGTACACCATCACTCCGAGCGTAACGTGCCCGCTGAAGTAGATGTCGTCAACATCATTATCCTGGATCGTACCGTTCGCGTTCCGGGCGAAGATGGCGGCGTAGCGACCGCTCGGTCCGTCTTCATTCCCGCGTATCGCCAGACCGGAGATATTGATCTCTATTGTGTCCGTGCCTTCGACTTCCCAGTCGAAATCCCCGCCTTCACTGATCGTTCCGCCAATGGCACCGACGATCGGCGCGTAGGCAGGGTCGTTCTCAGGAAAGTCATAGAAATCGAGATCTTCAGGAGCCTGAACCGTGACACCGGGCTGCCCTTGCACATCGAGATCCTGGTTGATCACGACCTGCTCCTCGTAGATGCCCGGCATCACGTCCACAAGGTTGCCGTCACTGGCTTGATCAACCGCATCCTGGATATTGCTGAAGATGGCGGGGACGGCAATCGGGTTCTCCCGGACGACGACGGACTGGTCGAAGGTGTTGTTATCCAGAATCGCCTCGATGTCGATCTCGTCGAGTCCGGTCGTGTCGGCGACTTGAACTCCATGGTTCTCGAAGGTGTTTCCGGTCAGCGTGATGTCGGTGTATCCAACTGCGTCCGGGTCGTCAGTCGTCCAGAAGCCGGAACCGCCACCGGTCAGTTGCGAATCGGTGATGGTGATGTCGGACGTACCGGCGTCGACACCATCGCCTGACCCGGACGTCCATACGGCGATGGAACCCCAGGCGTTGTCCGAGGTTTCAGCGTTCGTAACCGTGGCGTTGATGACATCCGTAAGTGCGATGCCCGCGCCGCCATTGTTCTCAGCCACGATGTTCTCCAGCAGGAGACCATCGACACCGTTTATGTCGAACCCTGAGCTGCCCGAGGACGAGATCCGGACATCGGCAACCGCCAGCCCATCGATCCGGCCGCCATCAGGCACGGTGTGGAGACCGTAATCGCTTGTCTCCGAACCTCCCTCTTCCAGCGTGAAGCCGGAGAGTGTGAGTCCATCCGCGCCATCGATTTCGATTCCATAGCCAGACTCATCAGACGCATCGATGGTGACGTCCTCCATACCGGCACCAAGGATCGATAAACTGTCGGTCGAGATGCTCAGGTCTTCTTCGTAGGTTCCAGCTTCAACGCAGATCGTGTCGCCCTCGTCAGCTTCGTTGATCGCGTCCTGGATCGAGTCCCCAGACTCGACGACGATGCACCAGGTCTTCTCGCTGGTGGCGAAGACACTCGTGTCCGCAGTGACCTCCGCCCGGATGACATCAAAGCCGGCGCTCTGGGCCTCATAGCCGAATCCGAGCTCCCCGGCGTCGCTGGTATCGCGGACACTCGTGTCTTCTTCTATGGTGCCCTGATCGACATCGCCGTTGTCGGGATACCATGTCCGGTGATGACCATCCTCAGGTGAACCTGTTTCACTGTCGATCGAAAACTCGACTTCGGTCACCACGGGATTGCCATGCTGGTCCTCGACCGTCGCCAGGACCCGGTGCGTGCTGCCGAGCGGATTGGTTTCGCCGGCGTCCGCTCCAAAGAGGTCCAGATCGAGGTTAGCCGGTGCCCCGGCTTCCCAGTCGATCGTGATGGAATCGCTCTCCCGCTCACCGGCGGGGTTCTCTTGCTCGGTCGCGGTTATCTGTGCAGAGACGACCTCAGTGGAACCGTGATCCTCAATGACCGCTTCACCCTGGCCGTCGGTGGTTGCAGTGCCCAGGGTTCCCTGCTCGGTGCTGACAAACTCGACGGTGATCCCCGGGAGCGGATTTCCGGCTTCGTCTTCAACGTGGGCCTGCAGATCGACCTCGTCGTCAACGCTCACCGGATCTGTCAAATCGATTTCGTCGCCGGTATCGGGATCGAGTACGGTGAGCGTGAGGTCGTCCGGTCGGCCGGCGTTCCAGGATTTCGTGGTGTCGGCCGATACAACGATTGGCTCGGGTTCAACGTCGATCGTCATCGTCACACTGATCGTATCGACAGCCGGCATCTCCGGCCCGGTGTAGGAGATCTCGATGACATCGACATCGTTGTCGCTGATCAATTCAACCGAGTAGTCAGAATCATCGAGCGTTTCGTTACCGTCGCCAGTATCACGTTCGACGGTAACGGTGGCGGCATCTGCGTCGGGAACGTCGACCGGATCGCCGTCGTTGAGAAGCGTGGCGGTCAGAAGGTAGGAATCTTCAACGGTGTTGGACGCATCTTCCGGGTCGAGCGAAACGGAATAGTCCACCCACGTCTTCGTGGCCGTCTGGGACTCTTCAATGCCGTTGACGGTGACCTCGATGGTGTCGGTTCCGACGGAATTGCCACCGTAGCTGACCGAAGCACTACCTTCACCGACCGTCGTTGCGTTTGCCGGAGCCAGGGATGTGCCCTGGTGCTGCCCGTCGGAAACCTGCGCGTTGACGGTCGCGCCATTGACGGGCTCGCCGGACTCATTGACGACCGTCACCTCGATCACGTGCTGCGTGCCGAGCTGGTTGACGGCCGACTCCGGATCTATCGAGAAGCTGGCCGGCTCAGGATCCTCAATGGGCGGATCGTCTCCCACGCCATCGTCTACGGGCGGATCATCATCGACCGGCGGATCTTCGATCGCATCGCCGATCTGCTCGTAGCGCCAGTCATAGTAGTGCTGGCCGATGTTTCCGGACTCAACCTGCCAGCCGTCCGGATTGTCCGGGGTATAGGTCAGGCAACGACGTTCGAAGCACTGGATCAAGACGTTCTGGAGAACGTCATCGACTTTCACCCAGCCCCAGTAGGCAGGAGTTAGCGGGAAGCCGACGGCGTAGAACTCGTCTTCGAAGAGTGGTCCGGTGAAGAGCTGGTCGTCTTCGAGTATGAGCCCTTCACTGCCCATGAATTCCCAGAAGACAGAGGCGACGTAGTAGCCAGTTTCCGGAACGTAATAGTGGTCGGTGATGTCGTGAATGCTCAGTTCCGGATTCTCGAACACATAGCCGGTAGAGGTGATGACGTCAGTAATGACGTTGTTCTGATTCCGTGGTTCGGCGTCCATCATGTCGCCCATAACCGAATACGTTGGTCCGAGTTCATCGTCGGGATCGCCGGCAACTGGATTGTTGGCCGAGAAGAAGTGATCGAATTGCTCGTGACCGAGCTGGACGTTGCCGGTCATCAACTCCCAGGCAAGCAGCCCCTGTGTAATTGCCCATGGTGAATCGCCTGGCTCACCGTCGGGTGGAAGCTCCATGCGTGATTTGTCGGTGTACTGGACCAGGCGGGTTCCGTTGGCTTCGACATAGGCCTCTTCGAGCAATGGAGAATTCGCACCAGGCCCCCAGAGCCAGGTCCGTGTCGTTTCATGCTCGAGGACCGGACGGTCTGTCCGTTCCCAGACATCATAGAACGCCTCGTGTTCGAATCCGCGTTGCGTGTCATTCTGTGCAGCGGCAACGACGAACGCCGCCAGCGCCCCCATTACCAGTATGACAATAACCGATGTTGTAACCCGTTTCCGCATCACTCCTGCTTTCGTACTGAGCGATCACATCACGCGACCGGTCCGATCGCCACAATTCACAATCTGCACCGTTGCTACCTGCAGACGCATACTCATGCACTTGCGTTAGCAGGCGAAAATAGTCATCGTACACATCATTCGTGTGCGTACATACGGTACAGCAGATCATTATCCGTGTCTAGGACCGCATACGAAAGCACTAACAGTTGTGTACTGGTCACTGGCTTATTGGCAGGAATGACGGTACAGTGGTCTGGACGTCAGTACGAGGAGTGGGACCACGCGATCGCTTCCAGCTTTCCGTCGCTGGAGAACCGAGCGGCGCCGGCGATGACAGGTCTATTCCCGGTGGGGTCGATCTCATGATCGGCGATCAGGAGCGGGATGACCAGCCGAGTGTTTTCGATCACGTCCACCGCCTCGATCTCCTCGGCGGTTAGCCAGTGCAGAGTGCCTTCATCGCACTCCGGCGTTACCGGGTGTTCCACGTCTCCCGTGAAATACAGAAGCACGGTCAGCGGATGCCCCGGGCGCTGCTGAAGGAGTGATCGGCGCAGCGCGAGATTGCCAA
>SLMJ01000117.1 GCA_007133615.1 Thermomicrobiaceae bacterium
GGCGCCATCGGGGCGAGTTCGACCATATCCTGCTCGACCGGCAGCGGCAGTGGCTGCTGCTTCGCTTCCTTGCCAGCTTTGCCGTAGCCACGGGCAGGGATGAAGAGGCCGAGTTGCCAGAGCGCTTCCCGGCGACCCAGCCCGAAGCAGTCGAACGCGCCGACCAGAACCAGATTCTCCACCGCTTCCCGCTTGATCGGTACTCGCCGGATGAAATCGGCCAGCGAGGTAAACGGGCCGTTGGTATCACGCTCCTGTTCGATGAGCTGGGCGGTATCCTCGCTCATCGCTTTGACGTAGCCAAAGCCGATCCGGACCGCATTGCCCTGGACGGTCGATTTCGCCCGCCCGTCGTTGATATGCGGTCCCCAGACCCGAACGCCGTGCCGCTTGGCGTCGTTGACCAGCACGTGCGGGGCGTAGAAGCCCATCGGCTGGTTGTTGAAGAGCGCGCACATGAACTCGGCCGGATAGTACTCCCGCAGCCAGGCAGATTGATAGGAAAGCACGGCAAACGCGGCCGAATGACTCTTCGGGAAACCGTACTGAGCAAACGCCATCAGCTTGCGGAAGACATGCCGGGCCGTCTCGATATCGACACCCCGCGCCAGCGCACCATCCCGGAAGCGATCCCAGATCTGCAGCATCGCCTCTTTGGAGCGTTTCCGGCTCATCGCTTTGCGAAGCTGATCCGCCTGACCGGCAGAGAACCCGGCCAGGTTCATCGAGACCTCCAGCACCTGCTCCTGATAAAGGATCACGCCCAGCGTCTCCTCCAGCACCGGCTTCAGCGAGGGATGATCGAAGTGCGGCTCGAAATCCGGGTCGATCAGTTTGCGTTGCCGGTTCTGGACATATGGGTTGACCGCCCCGCCGACGATCGGACCCGGTCGGACGATCGCCACCTGCACGACCAGATCCTCCAGACAACGCGGCTTCGTGCGAGTCAGCATCTGGATCTGGGCCCGGCTTTCGATCTGGAAGACGCCGACCGTATCCCCGGCGCAGATCGCGTCGTAGACTTTCGGATCATCCAGCTCCACCTGGCTGAGATCGATCGGTTCCTTGCCGGATTCGACGATCAGCTCCAGACACTCCTCGACCAGCGAGAGCATCCCCAGCGCCAGGAAGTCGATCTTGATGAAGCGGGCGTCGTCGCAGGAGTCTTTGTCCCAGTGGCAGATGTAGCGACCGTCCATCGCCGAGGGCTGCACCGGCACCAGATCGATCAGCGGTGTGGAAGAGATGATCATCCCGCCGGAGTGCTGGCTGACGTGGCGCGGGAACCCGGCCAGTTGATCGGCGAGCTCCACCAGAAACGAGAGCGGCGGAGCTTCCCGGCGGCTGGCGTAGGCCGGGATGCGGTCCAGCTCTTCCCCGAGATCCTTCGCCGAACGCCCCTCGCTCATTTTGGCGATCTTGTCGATGTCGGTTGCCGGCAGCCCGAGCGCTTTGCCGATATCCCGCACCGCGCTGCGGAGCCGATAGGTGGAAAAGGCCGAAACCAGAGCGGCGTGATCGTGCCCGTAGACCTCGTAGACGCGTTCGATCAATCGCTCCCGGATGTCCCGCGGGAAATCGAGATCGATATCCGGCACCGAGGCGAGATCCTCGTTGAGAAAGCGGCCCAGGAAGAGGTTGTGTTTGAGCGGATCGACATGGGACAGTCCGATCAGGTAGCAGACGATCGAGCCGACCGAGGAACCGCGTCCCCGTCCCGGCGGCAGCATTGAGTGACTCCGGGCCAGGCTGGGACCACGGACTTCTTCGGCGACCTCCTCCGCCAGGCGCATCAGATCCTGATAGAGCAGGAAGAAGCCGGCCAGCTTGTGCTTGCTGATCAGGTCCATCTCCTGCCGGAGTCGCTCTTCGGCCTGCTGGCGGAGCGCACTGCCCGGCGGGTAGCGGGTATCCATCGCTTCCCGGCAGATGCGTTCGAGGACGTCAGCCTGGGATTCGCCCTCTTCAGTCGGATGATCCGGGAAGGCGTAGTCCAGATCGGTGGTCAGATCGAACCCGGCGCAGCGTTCGGCGATCTCCAGGGTGGCGTCGAGCGCTTCCGGGTAGCTGGCGAAACGGACCGCCACCTGCTCGGCCGGCTGCAGATCGAACTCGCAGTTGGGGCGACGAAACTGGTGCGCGCCATCGAGCGTCGTCCGGTGCCGGATCGCCACCAGCACGTCCTGTAACTGGTGCCGCTCCCGCCGGTGGTAGTGGACATTACTGGTAGCGACATAGGGCAGGCCGACCTGCTTTGCCAACCGGACCATCTGGTGCACCCGGCGGGTATCGCCGTGAACCAGATTCTGCTGCAGCTCGACGTAGACGTTTTCCCGTCCGAACCAGTCGATGTATGTATAGAGCAGGTCTTCGGCGGCCTTGAGTTCGCCGGCGTCGATCAGTTGCGCCAGCTTGCCCTGCCGGCAGCCGGTAAGCAGGATCAGTCCATCAGCATGTTCCGCCAGCAACGCAGGGTCCAGTTGCGGGTTGTGCCGGTGTTCCGGGTCGTGGGGAGCAATGCGTGAATCCGATTGTAGGGTCCCACGCCCCTGTGGGACCGTGTGTGAGGGATCATCCGTTTGTAGGGTCCCACGCCCCTGTGGGACCGACCCGTTCGATGGGGATCCGGGCCGACAGGGGCGTCGGCCCCTACGATTTTCGGTTGATTCTCCCCGAAACGCCACGGTAATCAACCGGCACAGGTTGGCGTATCCGGTTGACGACTCGGCAAGGAGCGTCAGGTGGGTGCCGTCGCTCAGGGTGATCTCCGCGCCGGTAATCGGCTGGATACCGGCGGCTTTCGCGGCCTGAGCGAACTCCATCGCACCGTAGAGCCCGTTGTGATCGGTCACGGCGAGTGCCTGATAGTCAAGCTCGGCCGCGCGCTCGATCATCTCCTCCGGCAGCGAGGCGCCGTCGAGGAGCGAGAAAGCAGTATGAAGATGGAGTTCCACGTACCCGCGTGGTTGCATGGCTCGCTTTCTACCGACGGGTCATCCGGCGGGCATAAAAAAGCCCGGCCATCACGGCCGGGCGGGATCATCTGACGGTTTGGCTTTTGTAGACCTCTTGTCTACTCACTCGTCTACGTCTTCAGCTCGACTCATATCTGGACTGACTATATAGCCTTCTGCTCCGGAGCAGGCATCAGGGAGCGGTTGATCGAGGTTTACGCTACTGAATAGCCCAGAGAGGTGCCTTTCCTCTAGAATATTTCCGGTACGGAAGACCACCTCGTCACCGGGTCTGGCAACCAGTTTGCCCGTCTCGCTGTCTACAATGGCAGGTTGATCGTCAACAATGTCTGGATCAAGCCTCGAATGCGGCCAGATGACTGCATGTTCCCGGCTGTCAGACTGGTCCAATCGAAAACATCCTGCATCATCCAGGATAAGTTTGCCGGGAATACGAATGCTGTCGAAGTCCATACCAGGATTTTCTGCTTGGCGAGGAAAGTGGAGTTTCAGGCTATGTGTGTCAATTGCAGGTGGTGCAGGGTCTGGGCGCAGACAAGCCCAGACCCCATAACCGATGAGTCCCACGAACAGTGTGATAAGAAGAACCCGTATTGCCCGAGAATCTAATATACGTTGCAACGTAGATACCAGCTTCTACTCTCAGCAGCCACCGCTTGGGCACCAGGTCAGGAGACTTAGCTCAGGTACGCCGGACGCAGTGCTGATCGGCATATACGAGGCATCGTTGCCAGCCACGCTAGCCTTGTGTACTCCATAGGCATCATTGCCGCTATACCAAGGGGCGCCGCTGTCGCCGTCGACGGTGAGATTGCCTCCACTTGGGTCTGAGACGCGGACGAAACAGGAGCAGCTGTTTGGAGCGCCAGGACGATGATCAATAGTCTGAATCTGGCCGCATCGTTGCGAATTGGTTACTGCCCCAAACACACATACCCATTCTCCGAGACTCTGCTGTAGATGGGGCACCTCCCCAGTGATGGTACGTGTGTTGAATGGGTGAGCGCTTACCATGACCCAGTTGCGTAGTGTGTGATGTGGCGTTGTATGCCATTGGACGTCAAGTTGATAAGAATGCCAGTAATCCTGCAATGGTGTTGTTTGTGAAGGATCATGATACCACCAGTTGCCGGGAGGGGCTTGTAACGTAGACTGACAATGACCTGCGGAAACAAACCCACGTGCACCACTACTGTGCTCTACAGCAAATCCAGTTGTGCAGCCAGGCTCAAGATCCAGCCCTCCATAGACGTCAGGCCCATGGGTTGCGGGTAAGCTGCTTGCGTTATGGTTTCTGTCAGACGCAACGGTACTGTCGACATCATCGGTTGCGAGCTCTTTGACTTCGACAATCTGTACCTCATCGGGGAATTGACGCCCGGTTTCAGAAAGAACTTCCTGAAGCTCCTCGTCATCCGTCACCCAGATTTCTGCCTGATTCTCCTTGATGTTGACTTCAGCGTTGAATTCGACGCTGGTCTTGGCAATCAGTTCCACGGCTTCTTTTTGTTGCTCACGTAGTTCGGCCCAAGAATACTCGGCTTTTCGTACTTCAATAACATCTGACAGAGTATCGCTCGGATCGTACTGCTGAAGGCGCTCGGCGTCACCGTCTGTAAACCAGACAATCAGCCTGAGGTCACCTCCATGATCCAGCCATTGCCGGCATAGGTATCAGCCTCGTTTTCATACAGTTCAGCCTGCAATTCGCCTGCTGGGCGCTGCAATTGCAGGTTCTGTTTGGCGGTTTCAACATCGACGTCGAAGTTTTCAGCGTAAACCTCCGCGTCGTGCTACAACGCTTCTTCGCCTTGCACGATCGGATCCCCAGGATCACCAGTCTCCGAGTTCTCTGCAAACGCACCCATAGTCAGGCTGCTCAGCAGAACCGCGGTCAGCCCGGCAATCCCGACAAGTTTCAATCGACGACAGGAAGACATCCCGGCTCCTTCCATATGTGCCACAGGAGCCCCGGCTGCAGGTTCACAGACCGGCCCGGTGGCCTGACACGATCAGATCGTCGATTGGCGCCAATGAGACGATTGGGGCTAACCTAATATCTAAGGGAGGGACGTGTCAACCACTGCTGCGTATGAGTCAAAGAACGCCGGAACAAGCAAGACGGTATGTAGAGTAAAGAGTTGTGATA